>JBGPJR010000200.1:0-4307 GCA_041485545.1 Terriglobia bacterium | reverse complement strand
GCGCCGGCGCCACGATTGTCGAGTTGAAGGTATGATTCTAGGGAAACGTGAAATGTCGTTGTTTGACCCAGGACTCCCGCAGGTAAATCCCGGCGAAGAACTGCTTTCGCTGCAAAACCAATTTCCGAATTTGGACCCTGGCTATATTACGCTAAATTCTGCATGTGGGACCGAAAGCATGAGAAAAGTCGTAGATGATTGGTGGGGCCGGTTTCAGCCTTACGCGGATACAAATTTTGTTGAAGAATTTCGTAGCAAATCAAAATTCATCCAGAGATGTTGGGAGCTGTATCTTGGAGCCACGTTCCTGCACCGTGGATTCAAACTCGGGGAGCGTCCAGCCGCATCGCCTGACTTCGCGGTATTGAACAACGCGAGCCAAACTGTTTGGATCGAGGCAACTTCGGCGACGAAAGGAATGGGGAGTGACCGTGTTCCCGAGACCGAGCTTGGAAAAGTGTACGATGCCCCAACCAGACAGATTCTATTGAGACTCTCAGGTTCGCTCAAGACGAAGCATGAAAGCTTCCTCCAGTATGCGCAGGATGGCATTGTGAAGAATAGCGATCCGTTTGTAGTCGCGATCAATCGCTCGGAATCGGAACGGGTTCCCGCAGACCCGGAAATGCCGCTAATCTTGAAAGTTCTCTTTGGGATCGGTGATCCTGCTATCCGTCTGTCTCTCGGACGGGACCCGTCAGTGACACCAGCGATTCTAGACTCTTTCTGGACAGAGCGCCCCTATGTCAGCAAGACTAGTGGGACCGCGATCGGGATGAGATTCTTCGAGGAGCAAGATTACGATGGTATCAGTGCCGTGATTTACTGCATTAATGACATATTCAATTCCCCGTACATCCCGAGCGAACTCGGAGAGAATATCTGTATTGTTCATAATCACCTTGCTAAGAATCCTTTGCCTCTGGGATTCTTCCCCTTTGGCGACGAGTACCGAGTCAATGGCGAGTATCTGGAAAAGGTGCGTGCTGGATCTAGGTACCGCGTGATGTCTGCTGATTTGTTAGAACACGTCCATGGCGTTTCCTCCTGATTTTGCGCAGCACGTCAAGACCGCCGCCGACATTGTGCGCATTGCCGGCGAGTCGGTGCGCCTGAAGAAGTCCGGGAATAACTGGATCGGCCTGTGTCCCTTCCATCAGGAGAAGACTCCCTCGTTTCACGTGCACGCCACGCGGCAGTTCTATTACTGCTTCGGATGCGGGGCCAAGGGCGACGTGTTCCGCTTTGTGATGGAAACGGAGCGCGTGGACTTTGTGGAAGCTCTGAAGCGGGTCGCGCAGCGCGCCGGGATCTCCATTCCCGCTGATTCGCCGCGCGAGCCCGCCACGCCGGAAGCGCGCCAGCGCGCCAAGCTGGCGGAGGTGCAGGAGCGCGCCGCGGCGTTTTTCCGCCAGCAACTGCAATCAGCCGAGGCGGCCCCGGTGCGCGAGTTGATTCGCAAGCGCGGCGTGACGGCGGAATCGGTCGAGGAGTTCGGTTTAGGCTATGCGCCGGGGACCGGAACCGCTTTGGCCGCCTTCTTGAAGAAAGAAGGGTTCTCAGCGGACGTGCTGCAAGCGAGCGGCCTGGTGGTGCGGCGCGATTCGGGAGGCTTGGTGGACCGCTTCCGCAACCGCTGGATTTTCCCGCTCACATCGGAGACGGGAAGAATTGCGGCCTTCGCGGGCCGGGCGCTCGGCGAGGACCAGCCGAAATACCTCAACTCGCCCGAGACGCCGCTGTACTCCAAGAGCCGCACCCTGTACAACCTCTCGCGCGCCCGGGAAGCGATCCAGAAGGCAAACTCTGCGGTGCTGGTGGAAGGCTACATGGACGCCATCGCGGTCTGGCAGGCCGGCGTGCCGAATGTGGTGGCAAGCTGCGGCACCGCGCTGACGACCACGCAGGTGAGTATACTGGCGCGTTATGCCTCCGAGGTGGTTGTGAACTACGACCCGGACTCGGCGGGCGTAGCGGCTACCGACCGCTCGCTGACGCTGCTGCTGGAGCAGGGCATGACCGTCAAGGTGCTGCGCCTGGCCGGCGGTCTGGACCCGGACGCCTACGTCGCGCGCCACGGCGCCGAAGCCTACCGCGCGGCTCTGGCCGCTGCGCCGGCCTATTTCCACTATCTGACCAGCCGGGCGCTGGAGCTGCATGGCAAGGCCACGCTGGAGGACAAGCTGGCGGGCCTGAACTTTCTCCTGCCGTACCTATCCAAGGTCCCGAATGCGCTGATCCGCTCCGAGTTGCTGGCCGATATAGCACAGAAGATGGAGGTGCAAACGGGGGCGGTCTGGGAGGTCTTTCGCAAAGCCGGAATGGGGCAGCGCGCCACCGTCCAGGAGCCTCCCGGTGGCCTCCCACGCGTGCCTTCTGCCGAGGCCATGCTGATCCGCCTGCTACTGGAGGATGAACAGGCGCGCGCGGAGGTCGCGGCGCTCTTGACGGACGAGGACTTGTTCGAAGAGATGGAGTGCGCAGCGATTGTTTCCGGTTTGCTGAGCATGGTGGAGTCAGGGCGGGCCATCGACTTGGCGGGCCTCTCGGACCGGTTGGCGGAGCGAGAGCAGCGGCTCCTGGCGGAGCTGGCGTTCAATCGGGAAGCGCGGCCAGTATCCTTCGGAGAGGTCGAAGGTTACATGTTCGCGTTGCAGCGCAAGCGGCTGCTCCGCCAGCGCGGCCTGCTGCAGCAGAGGATTCAGGAGGCCGAGAAAGTCCGCGACAGCCGGTTGGCCGTCCAGTTGCTGGAAGAGCAGCGGCAGCTTGACAAAAAGCTCGGTGCATTGCTATAAGTCTACGTTTTGCTCTTGCCCTTGAAACCGTTCCGGGCTGGGAGACATCCAATCAACAGGATCGGGGAGGCACCGGCCGATATGTGCCAGGACGGGAAAATTTTCCGGCAGCCTCCGCAGCGAGCGGGAGGAGCCGTTCTGGACGCAGACCCCAAGCAGGATCGCTACGGAAGCAGCGCCGGTCGCGCGGCGATAAAGAAGCCCTAGCGAGTTGAACTATAGCGGCCGGCCCCGGCGTTCGGGCGTAGCACGGAGGAACCTTGGCGATCGAAGACAAATACGATCAGATCATGGACCTGATCAATCTGGGCAAGCGGAAGGGCTATTTGCTCTACGACGAGGTCAACGATCTGCTGCCGTCCGATGTCCACAGCTCGGAAGAGATTGAGGACATCCTGGCGACGATCGGCACCGCGGGCATTGAGGTCGTCGAGGAGACCCCGAAGGCGTTGGGCGAAGATCACCTGGAAGGGCGCCTCGAAGAGGTGGAAGAGGGCGACCTGGAGCTGCCGTCGGGCGTTCTGGAGAAGACCAACGATCCGGTCCGCATGTACCTGCGCGAGATGGGCACGGTTCCCCTGCTGACCCGCGAAGGCGAGGTGGAGATCGCCAAGCGGATCGAGCGCGGGCAGAACAGCGTGCTGAAGGCCATGTCGCGCTCGCCCATCGTGATTCAAGAGCTGCTGGCGCTGGGCAAAGAGGTGCGCACGGGCCAGAAGCCCGTCAAGGAAGTTCTGATTTTCAACGACGACGAGCTGACCGAGAAGCGCCTCCAGGAACGGCTGGAGGAATTTGGCGAAGTCCTGGACGAAATCGCCAAGCTGTACAGGAAGGTGCAGGCGCTTCGCATCCGGTTTTCCAAGGTCGCGCGCACCAAACGTCCCAAGGAGCACCGCAAGGTGCGGCTGCTGTTGGCGCGCCATCGCATCTTGATCTCCCGCCTGGTGCGTAGCATCGAGTTTACCCCGGCCGAGCGCAAACGCCTGGTGGAGCAGATTCCCCGCCGGCTGGAGAAGCTGGAAACACTGCAGCGGCAGTATCGCTATGCCGAAAGCAAGATGAAAACGGCGCGCGGCGCGCCCGCCAAGGAGCAGCACCGGAACTGGCTGCGCCTGAAGTCGCAGATCCGCACGCTCGAAGAAGAGTCCGGTGCCACCACGGTGGAGCTGCGGCGCGCCATGCAAGTCATTCTGGAGGGTGAGCGCGAAGCCGAGGAGGCCAAGCAAGACCTCACCGAGGCCAACCTGCGCCTGGTTGTCTCCATCGCCAAGAAGTACACCAATCGCGGGCTGCAGTTCCTGGACCTCATCCAGGAAGGCAATATCGGTCTGATGAAGGCTGTGGACAAGTTCGAGTACCAGCGCGGCTACAAGTTTTCCACCTATGCCACGTGGTGGATTCGCCAGGCCATCACGCGCGCCATCGCCGACCAGGCCCGCACCCTCCGCATCCCGGTGCACATGATCGAGACCATCAACAAGCTCATCCGCACCTCGCGCCAACTGGTGCAGG
>JBGPJR010000199.1:0-4310 GCA_041485545.1 Terriglobia bacterium | reverse complement strand
CTCCGCTGCGACGTCGACAACCTGATGGTCTCTCAACCCGACAGCGGCGAGCAGGCGCTCGAGATCGTCGAGATTCTCATCCGCTCCGGCGCAGTCGACATCGTGGTCGTCGACTCGGTCGCCGCTCTCGTGCCGAAGGCCGAGCTCGACGGCGAGATGGGCGACTCCCACATGGGCCTCCAGGCACGCTTGATGTCACAAGCGCTGCGCAAGCTAACCGGCATCGTGTTCAAGTCGAACACCTGTTTGCTATTCATCAATCAAATCCGCGAGAAGATCGGCGTGATGTTCGGCAATCCCGAGACCACCACCGGCGGGCGGGCCTTGAAGTTCTACTCCTCGGTGCGCGTGGACGTGCGACGCATTGCCTCCATTAAAGAGGGCGACCGGGTGGTAGGCAGCCGCACGAAGGCCAAGGTGGTCAAGAATAAGCTGGCGGCGCCGTTCCGCGACGCGGAGTTCGACATTCTGTATGGGGAGGGCATCTCGCGGGAGGGCGATCTTTTGGACGTGGGCGTGGACAAGCAGGTCGTTGAAAAGACCGGCTCCTGGTTTTCCTATCGCGGCGAGCGCATTGGCCAAGGCCGGGAGAATGCCCGTCTTTTTCTGAAGGAGAATCCCCAGATTCGCGAGCGGCTGGAGGGCGAGCTGCGACAGCTTCTCGGGCTCTCCAAGCCGGCCGTTGCGGCCGCACCCGAGCCAACCCCGGTTCGCGGGCGGGCTGCCTCCAGCTAGTCCAGTCCCCTTCGTGTTCACTCATGTGGAACACTGCAGCGGATTGCGTCTTCCAGAGCCCCTAAACACGGCGCTTCCAGCCGTGCGGGACGATGGATCAAATGTAAGCGCGGAGCCGGTTTTTGCTGGATTCGGGGTGCCAAGGTCCGACACAATGTGTTTAGGGGCCCTGCAAGCAGGAGCGCAGCCCAGACTAAAGGGAGAATTTGAACGCATGGGAGAACGGACTGGCAAGCGGGCGCGGTTATTTCTGTGGACAGTAGCATTGGTCTGCGCCACCGGGTGGCGGGCAGCGGCGGAAGACCGCGTGATTGCTCGCGCAGCCGAGGCGGCTTCTCCGAACACCTCCAAGACGGTTCTGGCACGCGCGGAATCCGAATCCACGCCCGGGCCAGCAAAGCAGCCGGTTCCGGAGCTTTCCTCTTCTGCGCCATCCACAAAACCACCGGTGAAAAAGCTGGCTACGACCGCGCCCGCGAAGAAATCTGCCAAGCCTGCTCGCGTTCCAACCTACGGCAACCCTGCCGCCGGTGATGATCCCAGCCGGGATGATCCCCTGGTTCGTGGAGCCGCCGTGGAAGCGCTCGGCAACCTCATGGGTTCTATTGTTGCCGTGGACCCGACCAACGGCCGGATCCTGACCGTGGTGAACCAAGAGCTGGCTTTCAGTGGGGGCTACCAGCCCTGTTCTTCTTTCAAACCGGCCGTGGCGCTGGCCGCTCTCGGCGAAGGAATCATCCAGACGGACAGCAACCGGCTCAAGCTGGGCTCGAGATGGTACCTGACACTGCAGCGAGCGCTGGAAATCTCCAACAACCTCTACTTCGAAACGCTCGGTCGCAAGCTCGGGATTGAAAAGCTCCAAGAGTACGCCCGGAACTTCGGCTTTGGAGAACCTGCGGGCTGGAACCTGGAGCCGGAGCCCCCGGGCAAGTTCCCGGATACTCCGCCGTCGGCCAGGGCCGGGGGGGTTGGAAAAGTTGCCAGCTTCGGCCAGGGAATCTCCATGACGCTGTTTCAGCTCGCTTCCTTCACGAGCGCTCTGGCCAACGGGGGCACTCTCTATTACCTGCAGTACCCGGAAAGAGAGAAGCCTTTCGAACCGAAGATCAAGCGTGAGCTTGCCTTCGGCCCGTCGCTCGAAGTCGTGCGCGAAGGGATGGAACAGGCCGTCTTGACTGGCACGGCCCGCCGAGCCAAACAGCCGGACGTGCATCTGTACGGCAAGACCGGCACCTGTTCTCAGAACGGCGCGCGCCTGGGATGGTTCACCGGCTACATTAGCGAGCCGGGCGGCATTGCCGTCGCAGTGTTACTGCGCACCGGGCAGAATCTGGGAGGGGGGCCGCGCGCTTCCGAGGTCGCCGGAAAGCTTTTCCGGAAGTTAGGCGATCAGAATTTCTACGAAGCCCGTTCCATCCGCAAACCGCTCGCCAGCACAGTCCCGGCCAGCATTCAGATGCCGGAGTTTCCGGGCCTGCCCTGAACCCTCCGCGCCGGCAGATGGCGTGATCGCTAGCCCGTGTCTTTCCCGGCGCCGTTCCAGCCTGTATAATCACATATCTTTATTGCGAGTGGAGAGGAGAGCAGCATGCGCTGGCACGAGCTTGCGGACCGCGCCCTAACAGGTGGTTCGCTGACCCGCGAAGAGGCCCTGGAAGTCCTGGCGGTCCCGCAACAGGAGCTGCTGGATCTGGTGTCTGCCTGCTACCGCGTGCGGCGGCACTATCACGGCCAACAAGTCAAGCTGAACATGCTGATCAACGCCAAGAGCGGCCTGTGCCCGGAAGATTGCGGTTACTGTTCCCAGTCGATTGTGGCTAGCTCCGGCGTGGACCGCTATCCGCTCCAATCCAAGGAGACCATTCTGGAGGGGGCGCGCCAGGCTATGGAAGTCAAGGCGCACACGTACTGCATCGTGATGAGCGGTCGCCGGCCCACGGCGCGCGAACTGGAGCACGTTGCCGCAGCCGTGCGCGAGATCCGCGCACAGTATCCCCTGCGCGTCTGTTGCTGCCTGGGATTGCTGAGCGAGCAAGAGGCCCAGATGCTCCGGGAGGCGGGAGTGGAGCGAGTCAATCACAATTTAAACACCTCCGAGGAGTACTACGGCGAAATCTGCAGCACGCACAGTTATCAAGACCGCGTGGAGACGCTCGAGGCCATAAAGCACGCGGGCCTCTCGCCCTGTTCCGGCGGCATTCTGGGAATGGGAGAGAGTGACCAGCAAATTGTGGACCTGGCGTTCTCGCTGCGCCAGCTGGACGTGGATTCCATCCCGCTGAACTTTCTCATCCCCATTGCGGGCACACCGCTGGGCGGCGTGGAATATCTCAACCCGCAAAAGTGTCTTGCCATCCTGTGCCTGTTCCGGCTGGTGAATCCGAGCAAGGAGATTCGCGTCGCCGGCGGCAGGGAATACCACCTGCGCTCGCTGCAGCCGCTGGCGCTGTATGTGGCCGACTCCATTTTCATTGGGGATTACCTCACGACGCGCGGCGAGTTGCCGGAGCACGACCTGCAAATGCTAAGGGATGCCGGGTTCACTCCCGCCATGCCCCCGGGAATGACTGCGCTGCCCGACTACGCGCCGGGGATTGAGCCGCAGAGACAGAGTCGCGACAAGGATTCCCTGCCATCGCTAGAAACGGCGCCGTCTTCCTCCGCCGCGGCCAAGACTGCTTGAATAGGTCCGTCATGGTTCGTGCTGTTTCGCACAGTTCACAGGACCCGCGCGCTTTTCTCTCTGAGGAAATCCGCTCGCTGCAGAGCGCTGGCCTGCTGCGAAAACTGCGGTCCTTAAGCGGCGCGCCGGGTCCCCGCATCCGCGTGGACGGCCGCGACGTCCTGCTGCTTTGCTCCAATAATTACCTGGGCCTTGCCACGGACCCGCGCGTCATACGCGCCGCGCAGCAGGCGTTGGAACGGTATGGCGCCGGAGCGACTGGCTCGCGGCTCATCAGCGGGAACCTGGAGCCGTATCACGTATTGGAGCAAGAGCTCGCCGCCTTCAAAGGGGCGGAAGCGGCGCTGGTTTTTCCTTCGGGCTACCAAGCGAATCTTGGAGTGGTTTCCGCTCTGGTGGGACCCGGTGACGCCGTCTTCTGCGATGCGCTCAACCATGCCAGTTTGATCGACGGAGCGCGGCTGTCGCGGGCGCGCATCGCCATCTACCGCCACTGCGATCCGGACGATCTGGAGCGAAAGCTGCGCCTCCGCGCTAGGGCAAAACGCAAGTTGATCGTCACCGAGTCGGTCTTTTCCATGGACGGCGACCTGGCCCCGCTGGCCGAGATCGCAGCGGTTGCGGAAAAGCATGGCGCGTTGCTCATGGTCGATGAGGCCCACGCCACGGGGTTGTTTGGGCCGAGCGGAGCGGGCCTGGTGGAACAGCTGGGCCTGGCGCAGCGTGTGGACATTCAGATGGGAACCTTCAGCAAGGCCCTGGGCAGCCTCGGCGGATACATCGGCGGAAGCCGCGAGTTGGTCACATTTCTGTTGCAGCGGGCACGCAGTCTGGTGTTCACAACCGGCCTTCCGCCGGCGGTGGTCGCCGCGTCTACGGAGGCACTTCG
>JBGPJR010000198.1:0-4375 GCA_041485545.1 Terriglobia bacterium | reverse complement strand
GTGGCGCGCGATGTTCTCCCGGAGGCGCTGCGCCAGCGCGGCGCCCGCGTGGATGTTGTGGAGGCTTACCGCACGATCCTGCCGCCGGAGTCGGTCGAGAGGGCCCGGCGGATCTTCGAGCACTACCCACCCACGCTCGCCGTTTTCACTAGTTCCTCGACCGTGAGCAACCTGTTCCAGCTACTTCCGGAACCGGAGCTGCGCCAATATCTGGGCCAGATCAAGATCGCCTCCATCGGCCCGGTCACCAGCCGCACGCTGCGCCAGCGGGGCTTGACTGTGGACATTGAAGCGAGCCGGTACACCATCCCGGCGCTAGTCGAAGCAATCCAGTCCGCTCTCGGAAAATTCCGCTCCTGAGCCTTGTCAGATGTGGCAAGAACGCTGGCGCAGCAGCTCGTTCAAATTCTGCGAAAAAACCGAGCGCGGAAGCACCAGATCGCAACCGGCTTGCTCCGCCTCGCGCTTGCGTTCGTGCTGAACGTGAGACACGAACCCAATCACTGGAACCTCGCGCGTAGCAGGATCCTGCTTGAGGTCTTGGATCAGGCCGATGGAATCGAGCGCGGCGTGGTTCAAGTCCACCAGAACGATGGCTGGGCCCGCGGCTGCACAACGCTGTAAAGCATCTCCACGGTCGAAAAACTCAGCCGGCGCGCCCACTTGGCGGGCCGCGGCGGAGATCTTGGCCACAAACAGCAGTTCCGACACAGCGGCCAGAATCCGCACCGGTTGTGTTTCCGCTGGAGCCTCGTCCGGCTGTCTCAAATCTCGGCAGTCCATAAAAAAGAATCGGGCCGGAGGGTGCTAACTCGCTTTGGGTGGGCTAAAGTTAGCGTCTCCGGCCCAATGGACGCGCCATCCGGGGCGGATGGCTTTTGGTCAAGTCTAGTCAGTATGTGTGGTTGGAGGATGCGCCCTCACAAATCCGAGGTCGTATTCCCCCAGTGGCTGTAGTCTCCCATAAATTCCAAAGTTTGTAAATATGTTTTTTGGGAAAAATATTTTTATGGGTCCCATAAGATTTGCAAATAGTTGACCCATAAAGATGGCGGCGGACTATAATGACCGTTTTGCGAGGAGGGAAAGCAGATGCCCCATGTACAGATCACCTTGCTCCAGGGGCGCACGCCGGAGCAAAAGCGGAAGATTGCGGAGCGGGTTACTACCGTGATTGCCGAAGAGGCCGGCACCAACCGCGAAGGGGTGACCATCTCGTTCGTGGAAGTTTCCAGCGCCGATTATGCCAGCGGCGGAGTGCTGGTGCTCGACCGCCAGAAGAAGTGAGTTTTCGGATCAAGCTGCAAAGCGGCTCGGTGAGAAGCACTCCACGGGAATTGACGTCTGACCCGTGAGGAACCACTCGGAGAGAATCGCAGCGGTGATGGGCGCAAGCAGGATGCCGTTGCGGAAGTGCCCCAGCGCGAACCAGTATCCTTCCAGCTCGGTGGGACCCAGAAGCGGCAGGCCGTCCGGCGAGGCGGGCCGCAGGCCTGTCCAGTATTCGGCAATCTCGCTTTGCTCCAGTGCGGGACACAGAAGCTGAGCGTTGCGCATCAGCCCTGCCAGGGGCCCCGCGCGGGGAGTCTTATCAAAGCCCGCCTCTTCCATCGTGCTGCCGACCAACACCCGCCCGTCCCGGCGGGGCACCAAGTAAACTCGCGGCGTGCGGACCACGTGGCGCAGCACACCGGAAGGGCCCCGCAGCGCAATCATCTGTCCTTTTACCGGACGGATCGGCGGCGGGGCGAGCCCCGGCGCTCGGATTGCAGCGGCCCAGGCGCCCGCGCTGTTGATGACCCTGGGCGCGGCGATCCGTCCATCTTGTAAGTCCACTCCGGCTACGCCATGGCCGTTTTTCTGAACCGCGATAGCGTCCCTCCCTAATACAAACTCCACGCCACGCTGGCGGCAGCTCTGAACCAGGGCATGCATGAGCAGACGGTTATCGACCTGATGATCCTGTGGAAAGTAGAATGCCGCGGCCGGTTCCTTGAGAGCCGGCTCCAGCTCGCGAAGCTGTTGTGAGGAGAGCTGCTCGACGGGCACGCCCAAGGAACGCTGCCACTCGACGGTCTCCGCCATTTGATTGCGCTCTTGCTCGTCCGCGAGCAGCACGAGGGTGCCCTCCGTGCGGTATTGGGGATCGATGCCGGTCTCGGCAACTAGTTCGTCGGCCAGCACTCTGTGCAGGTTCAGGCTGGCCCGGGAGAGCGGAAACAGCGGATTGTCTTTTTCACTTTCCGCCGAGGGGCTGAGCATTCCCGCGGCAGCTCCGGAAGCCTCGGCTCCCGGGGCTCCGCGGTCGATGACGCAAACGCGCAGATTTTCTCCCGCCAGCACCCGCGCCAGCGCACAGCCGATGATCCCCCCACCGATGATCGCCACGTCGAATCTAGTCATGTTGTTGATTATAAGCGGAGTATTCGTTCGGGTGAGGGCAAATCGAAGCGACTTCTCCTTCGGCCTCCGGTCCTAGGGGAAAAATGGGGCCAAATTACCATTGGCAGCAGTACGACAATGACATAAACTTTTCGTGGTACTAGGAATCCTAAGCAAGTCACGGGAGACCTTCACCGACACCCGGGGGACGCGTCCGTGAATCAAAGGGAAAGATTGCTGGCCGCAATTGGTGTCGTGGCCGCTTCCGCGTTGCTGGCCCTGACGGCTGGGCCGCTGCCGGAGGCGCAAGTGGCGCTACTGGATTCGGCTCGCACCCGGTCCTATTTCGAGGCGCACTACAAGCAGTGCGACCTGACCACCCCGGACCCGAATGCCATGGGTGCGCTGGAGTACAAGAGATATTGGGGAGGTTGGGAAGAAGTCCTCCAAGAGCTGCAGCAGGCGGACGCCAGCTTCAGTTACAACGTGGTGGACGACACCTTCATAACCACGCGCCTGGCCAAGTCATCCTACAAGGTGCTGATTCTTTCGAACAACGTGGCGTTGAGCACGGCGCAGACGGATGCGATCCGCTCCTGGGTCGCAGGAGGAGGACGCCTGCTGGCGACGTTCGGCAGCGGCTACGAAGCGACTGCCGAGAGCACGGAGGAGGCTCTGCGGTCGCGAACAAACAAGAACACTCTGCAGCAACTCTGGCAGGACCCGCTCACGAAGCTGGTAACCACCGGCTCATTGGGCATGGACCCGCCGGTGGAAGGCTCTTATCCGCCGGGCAGCGTGGAGCCGATCATTACTCGTCTCGACGGGCCCACGGCAAAAATCTGCCAGTACTATGATCCGGTGAGCGGAGCGTGCCCGTGGTATTTCTATACCTACCGCCTGCTGACCGGCTACGGCGATCTGGCCAACATGCTGGTGGGGCGCAGTGAGAACTATCCCGGCGCTTACGTCTTTTTTGCTTTTGCCAACAATCTGGCTCTCTTTGACGACAGCAATCGCTGGCCGGACACGGAGTACAACAAGCCGCTGCCCGCGGTGGTGGCCTCCACCTACAAGAAGGGCACAGCGGTTTACTACGCCTTTGCGCCGGAATTCATCGTGGGATTGGAATACGACGTGGCGGGGCACTGCTCCACAGATCCTAACTACCCGGGGGAAAACATTGATGCCGGCCTGCAGAGCCGGCTGGCCTGGAGCAACAATCGCTGGGCTGGGCGCAGCCCCGAGCTGCGGGCCCTGATGAAGAGCAGCATTGACTATCTCCTGCAGATCCATTGACCAATAGGAAGGTCCTACTAGCAAAAGGGGACCAACTGTCTATTGAGTTGCATGCCGCCGGGCTCGACGATGGAACTGGAGGAGTTTCCCTAGGGAAACTGAAGTGCTGGGAAGATTTCGATCCGCTCCCCTCCAGCGATGGTAGTGCGATGCAAGCCGCCTCCCGCGTGCATCGCGGAAGAAGGAGAACTGTCATGAAAAGCTTTATCGTGGGGGTGGTGGCATTACTAATGGTAGTGGGAGCTGGGGCGACCCAGGCACACGCGGCACCGAGAATTGCCTTGCTTAACTCGTCGAACACCGCCGATTTTTTTGATCCCGCGATGGACGCGCTCTTCCCGGAGCGAGCGTATACGCCGGCCTATTGTGCCGGCACTCCCGAGCTTGGCTGGACGCTGGCGCGCGAGGAATCGAACCGCTATTGGATGGGCTGGCAGTGGGCCTTCGACCATAACTTTCTGGCCACCGGACCGGACATCAAGTACGACTACCCGAACGTCTACATGACGATCTACGATTGGAACATCAACCCTACGGATCTGGCTGGCTTTGACATCCTGCTCCTCTCCAACGACGTCAACCTCAGCCGGGAGCAGATGCAGGTCATCCAGCAGTGGGTGTTGAAAGGCGGCATCCTCCTGGCGACCTTCGGCAGCGGCTATGACGAAATCGTCACGCTCGGCAAGGGAGATAC
>JBGPJR010000197.1:0-4397 GCA_041485545.1 Terriglobia bacterium | reverse complement strand
TGGCTGGGCGGAGAGTCTGGCGGCGAGCGGGAGTTGCTGGTCCGCACGCCCGGTGGAAGAGAAGTCACGCAGGACCTGCTCAGGGATTTCCGCGAGCGGCTGCTCGGCGAAAGCAACGTCGTCATCGTGTTCGGCTCAGAAATCAGCGGCAGCGCGGTGGATTGGCTGGTGCAGCTAAGAAGTCGTCTCCAGGGCCAGAGCCGTTTCATGGCGCTGGGAGACTACAACAACTCGCGGGGCGCTGCCGATATGGGAGTGCTGCCGCATTTGCTCCCCGGCTATCGAGCGGTAGAGGACTTCGAATCGCGCGCGCGGTTCGAGAGCCGCTGGGGCCAGCCGGTTCCGGACCGGCCCGGGTGGCCGCTGGCACAAATCCTCCAGGCGTTTCGCGAGCAGCACCTGGACTCTCTCTATGTGGTCGGCGCGAACCCCTGGAAAGCAGCCCACGCAGACGAGTCGCGGGGCAAAGGATTCCTGGTCGTTCAGGATCTATTCCTGCACGAGACGGCACAGGCTGCTGACGTCGTGCTGCCCGCAGCAAGCGCTTATGAGAAAACCGGGACGGTGACCAATACTTGCGGTGAGATGCAACGACTGCGCAAGTCCATGGAACTGGTGGGGACGCGCACGGATCTGCAGATTCTGGTGCAGTTGGCCGATGCGCTCGGTGCGCACCTCGCTCCCGCGCGGCCGGACGACGTGCTGGCCGAAATCAGCCAATTGGTCGCCGGGTACGGGATTTCCATGGCCAGCGTGCTGGCCGGCGGCGCCAGCGCGGTCATTCCGGCAGGCGGCGGGATCGCGGCTCCCGCGGGAACCGATGGAATGATTGAGTCCGCTCGCGATACCTTGTTCACCTCGGGAACGCTGGGGCGCTACAGCAACACGTTGCAGACCGTCCCGGAGCAGCTCACGCGAAAGCAGCCAGAGCCCTGCTGAGACACCACCATGCTCCCTTCGGCGATTTTCTATACGTTGATCAAGATCGTAGTGGTGCTATCGCTTGTGCTCCTGACCGTAGCGTACGCGGTGTGGTTTGAGCGCAAGGTGGTGGCGCACATGCAGTCCCGCTGGGGCCCCACGCGCGTGGGGCCGCACGGCTTGTTGCAGCCGTTGGCCGATGCCATCAAGCTGCTGACCAAGGAGGACATCATGCCGTCCGGCGCCTTTCGCCTGATTTATCTGGCGGCTCCCGGCCTGGCATTGACCACCGCGCTGCTTGCCTTTGCCGTGATTCCCTTCGGTCCCTCCCACACCGCGGGCGGCGTGGAGCTTTTCCAGATTGCCGACCTCGATATTGGTTTACTATTCATTCTTTCGGTCGGCTCCATGGGAGTCTACGGAATCGTGCTGGCGGGCTGGTCCTCCAACAGCAAGTACTCGCTGCTAGGCGGCCTGCGCAGCTCGGCGCAGATGATCAGCTACGAGCTGGCCATGGGCCTGGCGCTGGTCGGCGTGCTGCTGATGAGCGGCAGCCTGAGCCTCCGCTCCATCGTAGAGTCGCAGTCCGGAACGTTCTGGGGGGTACTGCCCCGCTGGAACATCTTCCCGCAGGCGGTGGGCTTTTTCTGTTATCTGACCGCCGCCATCGCCGAAACCAACCGGCTCCCGTTCGACTTGCCGGAGGCGGAGACGGAGCTGGTGGCCGGCTATCACACGGAGTACAGCAGCATGAAATTCGGCATGTTCTTCATGGCCGAGTACGCCAACATGCTGACGGTCTCCTGCCTGGCCACGGTGCTGTTTTTCGGCGGATGGCAGGGCCCGGTGCCGCAGTTCTTGCCGGAAGTTGTGCAGATGGTGCTGCCGCTCCTGTGGTTCGCCCTGAAGGTGCTGGGCTTCCTGTTTCTTTACGTCTGGATCCGGGGCACGCTTCCCCGTTTCCGCTACGACCAGCTCATGAGCTTTGGCTGGAAAGTGTTGGTGCCGGTGGCGCTGGCCAACCTGGCCATCACCAGCCTGGTTCTGGCGATTCAATACAGCTAGACGCTGCGATTTCTCAGGATCAGTGATGTACGCAGTTCTCTTCTTTGTCTTTGCGGGCGCGGCGGTTGGCTTTGCAGTCAACCTGCTGGTGCAGCGCCATCCCATCTACAGCGCTTTGTCGCTGATCGGCGTGATGGCCTCGCTCGCCTCGCTCTATCTGATGCTGGGCGCCGAGTTCGTCGCCGCCGTTCAGGTGATCGTCTATGCGGGCGCCATCATGGTCCTGTTCGTCTTTGTCATCATGCTGCTCAACGCGGGCGAGGAGGTCCGCACGCGCCGCAGCCTCGTGGTGCGCCAGATCGGAGCGCCGCTGATCGTGTTGCTGCTCGGCCTCATCACGACGACGCTCTACCGCCAAGTCCCCGCCGACGCCGTGGTGCGCTTCGGGGATTTTCCCGGCCAGACCGCCGGCATCGGCCGCCGCTTGTTTCTTTATTACCTGTTGCCCTTCGAGGTGGTCTCCATCCTCATTTTGGTCGCCATCATCGGGGCCGTGACCCTAGCACGCAATGAGACCTAGCGCTGTGGTTCCGCTGTCGTATTTTTTGGTGTTATCCGCTGTTTTGTTCGGACTAGGGGTGGCGGGTTTCCTGTTCAAGCGCAACGTGATTACCGTCTTCATGTCCGTGGAGCTGATGCTGAACGCCGTGAACCTGACCTTCGTCGCGCTCTCCTACGCGTTCCGCCAACTGGACGCGCAGGTGTTTGTGTTTTTTGTGATGGTGGTCGCGGCGGCCGAGGCCGTCGTGGGCCTCGCCATCATTATTGCCGTGTTCCGCAATCGCGCTTCGCTCAACGTGGATGACCTGGACCAGTTGAAGCTATAGCATCGCGTATCAGAGGCCGGCAACCGGAGACCGTCCCGCAATATGGAACCGAACTTTTACCTGTGGTTGATTCCCGCACTCCCCTTGCTCGGAGCGGCCTGGAACGGCCTGTCCGGCAGGCACCGCTCGGAGGGCTTTGTCTCGGCGGTGGCAATTGGGAGTGTGGCGGTTTCGTTTGTCGTGGCGGTACGCGCTTTTCTGCTGCTGGGCGCAGCGCCGGTCCTGGAAGCGCATCGTCCCTGGATCGCGGCGGCCGGGTTCCGCGCCGACTTCAACTTTTATTTTGACCCGCTCGCAGCCGTCATGACGTTGGTGGTCACGGGCGTCGGTCTGCTGATCCACATTTACGCGGCCGGTTATATGGCGCGCGAAGGAGGCTACTACCGCTTCTTTGCCTACCTGAATCTATTCATCTTCTTCATGCTGATCCTAGTGCTCGCGGGCAATTACCTGCTGCTGTTTGCGGGCTGGGAGGGAGTTGGGCTCTGTTCCTATTTGCTGATCGGCTTTTATTTCCGTGACAATGCTGCGGCTGACGCCGGCAAGAAAGCTTTTTTGGTAAACCGGGTCGGCGACTTCGGATTCCTGATCGCGCTGCTACTGCTCTACCGCACATTTCATTCACTGGACTTTGCCGAGGTGCTGCCCGCAGTCCGCCAGTTCCCCATCGAAACCGGCGCCTTCGGCCCCCTGACCTGGATCTGTCTCCTCATGCTGGTGGGCGCCACGGGCAAATCCGCGCAGGTTCCGCTCTACGTGTGGCTGCCGGACGCCATGCTCGGTCCCACGCCGGTGAGCGCGCTGATCCATGCCGCGACGATGGTTACGGCAGGCGTCTATGTCATCGCCCGCTCCGGAGTCCTGTACGTTCACGCGCCCGAGGCGCTGCTGGCCGTTGCCGTCGTCGGCGCGGTCACGGCGCTCTACGCCGCTACCATCGCCATCGCGCAAACTGACATCAAGCGCGTGCTGGCTTACTCCACCATCAGCCAGATCGGCTACATGATCATGGCCTGCGGCGTGGCGGCCTTCTCGGCGGCGATCTTTCACCTGATGACGCACGCGTTTTTCAAGGCGCTGCTGTTTCTGGCAGCCGGGAGCGTGATTCACGCGCTCGGCGGCGAGCAGGACATCCGCAACATGGGCGGCCTCGGCCGCCAGCTTCCCTGGACGTACCGAACCTTTTTGGCCGCCTGCCTGGCCATCGCGGCGATCCCGCCGTTTGCAGGCTTCTGGAGCAAAGACCAAATCCTGTGGGAAGCCTACACGAGCCCCTCGGGCGGACTGCTCTTCTGGCTGCTCGGCGTGCTGACCGCGGGCCTGACCTCCTTCTACATGTTCCGGCTATTGTTTCTCACCTTTTCCGGCGAGCGGCGCGGCTCTGCCGCGGCTGGCCACACACAGGCTGACAGTCATGCTCCTGCGGGGGCGGTGCACGAATCGCCTCCTATCATGAAGTGGCCCTTGATCGTCCTGGCAATCCTGTCGCTGGCGGGAGGCTGGGTGGGCATCCCCGCTCTGTGGCACGGCGGCGAGTGGTTGCAGCGCTTCCTGGCGCCATCCTTTCAACTTGCCCTGCAAGAT
>JBGPJR010000196.1:0-4416 GCA_041485545.1 Terriglobia bacterium | reverse complement strand
TGCTGGCAAAGAAAACGAACGTGCCCGTGAAATGGATCGAGGACCGCCGGGAGCACCTGCTGGCCAGCTCCTCGCAGACCGACCGGGTCGGCTACCGAGACGTGGCGGTGAAGAAGGACGGGACACTGCTGGCGATCCGGAACAAGATTTATGACGGGGTCGGTGGCTATCTGCGGACGCCGGAGCCGGCCACCACTTTTCGCCCCATCGGGAATGCCATGGGCCCGTATCGCGTCAAAAACTTCCAGCTGGACGCGCACGTCGTCACCACGAATAAGTGCCCCACCGGGCCGAATCGCGGCTACGGCTGCCAGTATATCTACTTTGAGCAAGAACGAATGATGGACCTGATTGCCGCAAAGCTCGGCATGGACCCGGCCGAGGTGCGCTTCCGCAATTTGATCCAGGCCGATCAATTTCCCTATACCACGCCGAGCGGCGGGATTTACGACAGCGGTGATTACCCCAAGGCCTTTCAGTTGGCGCTGGACATGCTCGACTACAAGGCCACGCGCGAGCTGCAGAAGAAAGCGCGGGCCGAGGGGCGCCTGTTCGGAATCGGCATCGCCTTGGGGATCGATCCTTCGGTTTCGAACATGGGCTATCTGACGGTGGCGCTAGACCCGGAAGTGCGGGGACGCCCCGATTACCTCCCCAAGTCCGGCGCCATGCAAGCGGTCACCATCAAGATGGACCCGCTCGGCAAGGTGACGGTTGTGCTCGCCAGCACGCCACAGGGCCAGGGGCACGAAACCACCATCTCTCAGATCGTGGCGGACGAGCTGGGCATCACGCCCGATGATGTGACGGTTATCGATGAATGCGACACGGCCAAGAGCCACTGGAGCATTTCTTCGGGAACGTATTCGAGCCGCTTCGCGGCCGTCGGCACGAGCGCCGTGGCGGAGGCGGCCCGGATTCTGCAAGGCAAAATCCGCCGCGTCGCCGCTCACCTGCTCCACGCCACGGTGGAGGAACTGGAATATCAGAATGGGAAATTCTTTGCGCGCGGGGCGCCGCAGAAGACCATCAACATGACGCACGTGGCCGGAACCGCCCACTGGAATCCGCTGGGGCTGCCGGAAGGCGTAGAACCCGGACTCCAGGTGCTCCATACCTTTGAATTTCCGCTTTCCAAGCCGCCGGACGATAAGGACCGGGTGAATTCGTCCAATACCTACGGGTTTATGGCCGACATCTGCACGGTGGAGGTGGACCGGGAGACCGGAGATGTGAAGATCTTGCGGTACGTCACGGTGCATGACGCGGGAACCATTCTCAATCCTAAGATTATGGAAGGTCAGATTTACGGCGGAGCGCTGCACGGGATTGCCGGGGCGCTGTACGAGGAGATGGTCTACGACGAGCAGGGCCAGATGCTCACGGCCACGCTGATGGATTATGAATGCCCCTTCGCCGCCGAGGCGCCCAAACTCGAAATCGGGCACGTGGTTTCCCCCTCGCCCTTCACGCCGCTCGGCTCCAAAGGCGCCGGCGAAAGCAGCACGGAAACGGCTCCTGCCTGTATCGCCAACGCTGTGGCGGACGCCCTGGCTCCTTTGGGAATCCGCATCAATCAGTTGCCCTTGACGCCCCTGAAAGTCTGGGAACTCCTTCAAGAGGCACCGAACAAAGGGGGGGCACAGTGAACATCAAAACGGATCACGTGTTCCAGGTTCCGCGGCAACAATTGTGGGACCTGCTACTCGATTCCAAACGTCTGGCGAACTGCATTCCGGGCTGTGAAAGGCTGCAAGAAGACGGACCGGACAAGTACACGGCGATTTTGAAAGTCGGCGTCGCATCTGTCAAAGGGACGTACACGGGCCGCGTGGAGATCCGCGACAAGCAGCCTCCTTCTCACTACAAACTTGCTGTGGAAGGGAAAGCGACGCCTGGTTACGTGCGCGGCTTGGCGGCACTGGATCTGGCCGAGCAGGGCCCGCGGGAAACCCGGCTGACTGTGAACGGAGACGTCGAAGTCGGGGGCCTGATCGCGTCGGTCGGCCAGCGTTTCCTGAGCGGTATTGCCGTGCAGATGGCCAAGCTCTTTTTCAACAACATTGAGAAAGAGCTGGCGGCCGGAGGGGGTGCCGCATGAAGCCGACACCCTTCGATTACTTTGCGCCCGCTACAGTGGAAGAGGCTGTGGCATTGCTCGAACAAAACGGCGAAGAAGCCAAGATCCTGGCCGGCGGTCAAAGTCTGGTGCCGCTGCTGAATTTCCGGCTGGTCCGGCCCAAGGCCCTGATCGACATTAACGGCATCGGCGGCCTTTCCTACTTGAAAGAGGACAACGGCAAGCTGCGCATTGGCGCTCTGACCCGCCACCGGATGGTCGAACAGTCGCCGCTGGTGCGGCAAAAACACGGGCTGTTGTTTGAGGCCGTCAAGCTGATCGGGCATCCGGCGATCCGCACGCGCGGGACCGTCGGCGGAAGCGTCGCGCACGCCGACCCCACGGCCGAACTGCCGACTCTTCTCGCTTTGCTCGAGGGTGAAGTCCAAGCCGCCGGGCCCCAGGGCCGCCGCACGATCAAATGGCAGGATTTCTTCGTCAGCTACTTCGCGACTTCGCTCGAGCCCGCCGAAATCTGCACGGAGGTTGTGCTGCCCTTCCCGTCCCCTACGGCGGGCTGGGCCTTCGAAGAATTCTGCCGACGCCATGGCGATTTCGGTCTCGTCGGCGTGGCCGCGCTGATCGAGTCGGACGGGAAGAACCGGTGCACCGAGGCTCGCCTGGCCATCGCCGGAGCGGGGCCCATGCCGGTGCGCGCAACCGCAGCCGAGCAGTTCCTGAAGGGCCAAGAACTGACTGCGGAATCGTTTGAGCAAGCTGGCCGCCGAGTCGCAGAAGGGATCGAGCCGGATTCCGACCTCCATGCCTCCGCGGAATACCGCCGTCACCTGGCGGCGGTCATGACCGCGCGGGCACTGGCACGCGCTCGGGAGAGACTCCAACCGCGGGGAGGGAAGTAGCGATGTCCGAGTTGATTCCGATCCGGCTCAAAGTGAATGGCGTCGCCTATGAAGGAAGGGCGGAACCCCGCAAGCTGCTGGTGGACTTCTTGCGCGAAGACCTGGGTTTCACCGGTACGCATGTGGGCTGCGAGCATGGCATCTGCGGAGCCTGCACGATCTTGATGAACGGGGAGTCCATTCGCTCCTGCCTGATGCTTGCGGTGCAGGCGTCCGGCGCGGAGCTGATGACCGTCGAAGGCCTCTCCACCGACGGCAAGTTCCACCCCTTGCAGCAAGCCTTCCACGAACACTACGCCCTGCAATGCGGATTTTGCACGCCCGGTTTCTTGATGACCGCCTACGATCTGCTCCAGGGCGGCGCCGAACTCACGGAAGAAGAAATTCGCCACGGGCTGTCCGGCAACCTGTGTCGCTGCACGGGCTATCAAAGCATTGTGGAGGCCGTTCAGGCCGCGTCGGCCAAGATGAGAAAGAAATAGCCCAGCCCCCCTATGCCCCGATGAGCCGCGAAAGCCATTCCGGATATCCTGCGATTCCCGAGCGGCTCAATATGACGGCGCTCGTCCTCGATGAGCACGTGGCGCGAGGGCGTGGCGACCAGCCCGCCTTCTACTTCGCTGATCAAGTCTTCACTTACCAACAGTTGCAGAGGCGCGTGAACGCCTGTGGAAATGCCCTGGTCCGGCTGGGCATTGGCCGCGGCGACCATTTCCTGATCCGCTCGCTTAACCGCCCCGAATACGTGGTTGCTTTCTTGGCCGGCATGAAGATCGGCGCCGTCCCGATCCCCACCAACTCGCTGTTTCGGGTCTGGGAGCTGGAATACATTCTCCAGAACAGCGAATCGAAGGCGATCTTGACCGTGGGGGAACTGCTGGAGCCGATCCTGAGCGTGAAGCCGCGCTGCCCCTCCTTGAAACATGTGATTACCTTCGATGCCGCGCCTTCGCCAGACCAGCTTGCTTTCGAGAGCCTGATCCGCGACGCCTCGATGGAACTGCAGGCCGCGGACACCCGCAGCGACGAGGCCGCGTTCATCATCTACACCTCGGGCACCACGGGGGAGCCCAAGGGAGTGGAGCACGCGCACCGCTGGATTGTGGCGGCGGGCGGACCGATTGCCACCGATTTGATGCGCCTGACCCCGCAGGACATTTCGTACAGTCCGCTGGAGATCAGCTTCATCTACGCTCTGGGATGCAATCTGCTCTTCCCGCTCTTGAAGGGGTCTGCGGTGATGATGACCCCTGGCCGGTTCGATCCCGAGCTGACGCTGGCAGCCATCGAAAAATTCCGGCCAACGATTCTGATCGGTGTCCCGACGCTGTTCCGGCGCCTGATCGCGCTCGGCGAGGCGGTCAAGAAGTACGATCTGCACTCGCTGCGCATGGGGATGAGCTCCGGGGAACCGCTGCCCCTGGATACGTCGCGGCA
>JBGPJR010000195.1:0-4417 GCA_041485545.1 Terriglobia bacterium | reverse complement strand
GGCTCACGTACAGGAAGTAGCCCTCCGGCTCCAGCCCTAGCCGATCCAACGCCGTGCGCGTTTCCACCCGCAAGCCGTCGGCACCGTAGGGAATGTAATACGATCGTTTGCCGTAGCGCTCCTGGTAATACCGTTGGATGACCTCGGCGTCGCTCACGATGGCGTTCGGGAGGAAGGTCGAGAGCCACTCGGAGAGCCGATAGTAGGCCCGCCCCAGGGCGTTCCACTTGCGGCGCTGCCGCTCCAGCCCGTCCACGTTCACCACCGTTGGCTTGCCCGCCAAGCGCGGAATGAACGAGAACAGGCTGTTGGCTGAGTTGCAGATCAGGACCACGTCCGCGTCCTGGAACAGGACATGGAAGACGGAAAGAAACGTGTGCGCTACGGTATCGAAGTACTTGTGCGAAACGGTGGGCAGCAGCACCAGGCGCACGCCGCGATAGAACGGCTCCCGGTAGCGGATAATATTGGTGCGGCCGTACACCACCACCGCGTGCCCTCGCGCAGCCAGGCGCGTGGACAGCTCTTCGGCAAAGGTCTCAAATCCTCCGTAGTTTGCGGGGATCCCGCGCGTACCCAGGATGGCGATCTTCATCGCCGTTTATTCTACAGGAAGACTAGAAGGGCGGGCCGCACCGGGTCCAGGCGGGGACACCCGCAGGAGCGGAAGGGCCGTGGTGCTGGAGGGAGCCACCGGTTTGGCCAGGCGAGTCCAGGAAAGCTGCGGCGCCGGGACCGTCGTGGGATGGAAGCGGAACCATTGGTGCAAGTAGGCCTCTGGAACGCGGCGGCGGCGCTGAATGTCGCGCCGCTTCGCCCAGATCCGCGACCAGTTGCCGAACAGAAACGAGAAGGCCGGCAGTGAGCGCTGCTCGCGAATCAGACAGTAGCCCAGGATTCCGAGGTCGCGAGCCGTCGCCGGGATCAGATTCCGCAAGTAGAGCGGGGCTGTGGCGTTCTTCACTCGCATCAGGAAGCGGTTCTTCACCGAGTGCCGGTTGATCTCGTCGGGGAGGTTTCGTCGCACGCCGGGGAAGACGCGCCGCACGTGATAGCCGACCGCAGCCGGCGTGTACAGGCATTTCCAGCCCAGCAACTGCGCGCGCCAGGAGACATCGGCGTCCTCCCGCGAAAAGAAGAAGTCCTCGTCGTAGAATTCCCCTTCCACGCTGACGTCGGTAATCATGCGGCGGCGATACAGGGCCGCGGCGCCCGTGGCGCCAAAGACATAGGCGGGCGTGCTGTAGACCGGCCCGTCCGGACAATGACTGCCGCGGTCAAAGTGGCGCAGCGTAGGCGTGAAATAGATGCCCGCGGAATCCACCTCCGCCTTGTCCGGGATGCTCAGGTCTGGAAGCGCGCGCAGCAGCTTGCCGCAGACGGTTCCCACTTCCGGGTCCAGGCTGCCCGCCTCGACCAGAGAGGCAATAAAACCCGCCTCCAGCAGCACATCCGGGTTGAGCGCCAGAACCCACTCGCCTTGGGCACGGCGGATGGCTTGATTCTGCGCCGCGGCAAATCCCCGGTTCTCCGCATTCCAAATCAGCTTGCAGCGGCCTTGGTAGCGCGACAAGATGGCCCGGGTTCGGTCACGACTAGCGTTGTCGACGACAATCACTTCCAGCTTCGGACCGCTTTGCGCCAGTAGCGCGTCCAGGCACTTCGTCAGACAAGCTTCGCTGTTGTGGGTGACCATCGTCACCGAAACCAGTGTCGCGTCAGTTTCCATGGATCTCCGTCCCGCCGACTCCGCCCGGCATACGCACACGCCCTTTCCTCACGCCCACCGGGGCTAGCCCTTTCCCCTGGACAGAGAGAGCATTGCCGCTCGCCAGTATGCACGGACTCTTTGGCCCCGCACCCGAGCGGGAGTTTTGCGGTTCAAAGCAGCAGCGATCAGCTCTGCGACGATTCGGCACCCAGCCCCCACCAACAGCGCGAGCCGGATTCCCAGCTTCGCTCCCCATCCAAAATGCTTTCGGACATAATAAAGCAAGTTGCGGTACCAGTAAACCTGCTTCTCGGAAAAAGATACTGTTAGCAGGGAGTGACCTCCGCTATGTTCGAAGCGCACCGCCGGGCAATACAGGATGGCTCCGCCCTGCCGGCGCAGGCGCAAGCACAAGTCTACATCCTCGAACCACAGCGGAAAGAAGTTTTCATCAAAGCCTCCGCAGGCCTCAAAACTGCTCCGGCGCACTAGCAGACAGGCCCCCGCGGGCTGCTCCACTTCCGCTTCCCGGCTCGGGTCGAAGTCCAGGCAGCGATAGCGGCGGTTGACCGGATTGCGGGGCCACAGCCGGTTCACCAGCAAGACTTCGAACGCCAGAGCGGCAGGAGTGGGCAGGCGCCGCACGTTGAACCCAGCTTGGAACCGCCCCTGCGGGTCCACCAGTTGCGGCGCCACGGCGGCGATTCCGGGCGAACGTGCTAAGACTTCTTCGAGCGGCCGCAGGGGAGTCCGGCGGGCCGTGTCCGGGTTCAGAAACAGCAGCGCGTCGCCCTGGCTGTGCCGGGCTCCGAGATTAGAGGCGGCGGCAAAGCCCAGGTTGCGCTCCGCTTGCAGCAGCCGCACCCCGGGAAAGCGGCCGGCCACCTCCGTTGTGCCGTCGGTGGAATGGTTGTCCACTACAATCACCTCGGCGGCCGAGTCGTGCAGTGATTCCAGGCACCGTTCGATCCATTCCCGCGAGTTGTAGGTGACAATAATGATCGAGATCATGAGGTTCGGCCGGCGTGGGAGGCACTGCCAGAGGCTTCTGCAGTCGCTAAGGCACGAAGCTCTCGGACTGCAGCAGCGATTGCCTCGCGCGTATGCTGCATCTCCACCGGATCCTCATAGTGATGCCGGGGCCAGAAGAACCCCTTCAGGCCGTCGCCCTTGCGACGGGGAACAATATGTACGTGCAGATGCGGCACGCTTTGGCTCACACGGTTGTTGATGGCCACGAAGGTTCCCTCTGCCTGCAGGGCCATTTCCACGGCGCTACTGAGGAGCTGCGCGTTGCGAAAGAAATCGTGCAGCAGAGTCTGCGGAAGCTCCGCCAGGGTTTCGCAATGGCGCCTGGGAACCAGCAGACAGTGGCCCGGAAACAGCGGGCGGTAGTCCAAAAACGCCACGCAGCACTCGTCTTCCATGACCATCGCGCTCTCGGTCTGCTTGCACACGATGCTGCAGAAGCGGCAACCGGCGTTCGGTTGGCTGAGCGGCTGGCGTCTCATGCGGAAATGTCTCCCGAACGTTCGCTGTCCCTCAGCGGCCGGGCAGGCGTCCCAGGCCCGCCTTGGCAGCCGCTGTCGCATTCCGCCTGGGAGGAAACAGGCCGAAATACATGCGCCAGAATGTATCCCGAGGCTCCCGCAATTCGACATCCGCGCAGATGGCCCCTTCCGCCTCGCGCAGCCAGCTCCACAGCGCCCGGTGCTGTTCCCTGCTCCAGGGGCGGCGTTTCCGGAGCGCGCCCGGCAGCCCGCTCAGAAAACGCAGGATCCCTTTGCAGTACGCGCCCCCCCGGCCCTTGCGAACCGCCATGAGAGCCCACAACGTCTGCGTCCACAGGATGCGCGGACCCAGCCGCAGCAAATACCGCGCGGGGTAGTGCTTGGCCAAGAGCAGCAACTGATTTCGCGTCAGCAGCTCGAACACTTGCGGCGACTCCGCCCCACCCAGCGTCGCCCCTCCGTGGTGGCGCGCAAGGGCCTGCGGCAGATAAAGGCCGCGCAAGCGCTCCCGCCATAACCGTATCGAGAAGTCCATGTCTTCAAGATAGGAAATAAAATCTTCATCCAGCCCGCCGACTTGCTCAAACACAGCGCGGCGAAACAAGGCCGCCGTGAAAGAAACAGCAAGCAACGGCTTCTCAACACTAAACTCCGGTGAATCTGGGCGGCCGAATCCCAGCCGCCACGCGCCGCCGCCCATGGAAAGAGCATCCCCCGCGTTATCCAACGTGCGACCATCGCTCTGAAGAAGTTTTCCACAACAGAAGGAGATATCAGGCCGCACAGCGAGCAACCCGGTGGTCTTGGCCAGCCAAGCTGACTCTAACTCCACATCGTCATTCAGGAGCAGCACGTACTCGGAGTGCGTGGAGGCGATCCCCGCATTCACGGCGGCTGCAAAGCCGCGATTTTCATCAAACCGAATCAAGGTGCATCCAAACTCCCGCGCCAATTCTTCCGCCGCGGCTCCAGCGCCGCTGGATACGACCACCACCTGAAAGTCCGCGAAGGTCTGGTGCCGCAAGGACTCCAAGCAGTTGCGGAGCAGATCGGACCGCTTCCAGGTGGGGATGACGACGGAGACGGCTGGGTTGGCCTGGGGCATGGGATAGTTCTGCCGGCACTCCTCTCCGCCGCCGATTATAGCAGCACCACGCCGCTCGTCCTGACCACTAAGATGCGTGTGCTATACTGT
>JBGPJR010000194.1:0-4432 GCA_041485545.1 Terriglobia bacterium | reverse complement strand
CTGCTCGACCTGTACGGCGCCCTGCGGCCGCTTAACGCCATCACTGGGGAGGTAACGATTGAGGACATTCTGACCCAGATTTTCTCGACCTTCTGCATCGGGAAGTAGCTTCCCAAGCACCGCAGGGGTCTGCCGGAAAAAATACGGGTTGGAAGAGACCCCGTTTCAGTACATAATTTCAGAAGCTATTCCATTGCGGTTGGGGGGAACGATGCGGGCAAGAGTGCTAGTGGTCGTTGCGCTTTGCGCGACGCTGAACGGGGCGGCGCGCGGGCAGGACGCGCCGGCTGTGCCAATCACGCCAGTCGGGCAGGTCACGCTCGAAGAGGTGGCCGCAGCCATGGGCGCGAACGATCTGCGAGCGATCCGCTATTCCGGTACCGGCTTCTCGTTTGCGTTCGGTCAAAACTATTCTTGGGAAGAAGCCTGGCCGCGGATGCGACTCGAGCGTTATGAGCGGCTGGTAGATTACGACAGCCAGTCCTCGCAGGAAGTGCTGGTCCGCACGCAGGCGGAAAGCCCGCCGCGCGGCGGGGGCAATCAGCCGCTGGGCAGCGTCCAGGAGCAGGTCCTCGGTGTCAGCGGTCCCTACGCCTGGAACCAGTCCAGTACGCTGGCAGCCCTTCCCGCGGAGGGAATCCGCTTGCTGCCGATGCCCGCCGGGGCGCCCGATCCCACGGCGGTTCCCGAGCAAGCCGAACAGCGCCGGCTGTTGCTCTGGCTGACGCCACAGGGATTCGTGAAATCCGCCCTGGCACACCACCCCACGCTTTCCACGAACGTCGTGCGGCGCCACCGGGTTACGACCATCTCCTTCGAACTCGAAGGCGGCATGCACGTGGAAGGAACCGCCAACGAACAGAACCTGGTGGAGCGGGTTGTCACCCACGTTCCGAATCCCGTGCTGGGCGACATGCTGGTGGAGTTTGTGTACGCGAACTACCGGGAATTTGGCGGCATCCAGTTTCCCACCACGATTCTGGTGCAGCAAGGCGGCTTCCACACGCTGGAAGTGTCGGTTGCCGATGCCGTCATGAATCCCGAGGACCACACCGTGGAGGTCCCGCCGCAGGCGCGGGTGACGGACGTGCCGCCGCCGGCGATTTCGGCGCAGCCGCTGGCGGAAGGTCTTTGGTTGTTGAGCGCGGGCTCCCACAACAGCGTGGCCGTGGAGTTCCGCGACTTTGCGGCGGTGATCGAGGCGCCGGAAAATGAAGAGCGCTCCCTGGCCATGATCGCCAAAGTCAAGCAACTGATGCCCAACAAGGCCATCCGTTACCTGATCAACACGCACCACCACTTCGATCAGGCCGGGGGCTTGCGGACCTATGCGGCCGAGGGGACCACCATCCTGACGCACGTGTCTAACCACGCGTTTTACGATCTGATGTTTTCCTCGGATCGCACGCTCCAGCCCGACCGGCTTGACCGCAGCAACCTGGCTCCGCGCGTGGAGCTGGTGGGAGACTACTACGTCATCCGGAACGGCTCCCGCGTGCTGGAAATCCATCACGTGGAGGGCAGCATGCACGATGCCGGGCTGCTCATGGTGTACCTGCCGCGCGAGCGGCTGCTGGTGGAATCCCACGTTTTCACTCCGGCCGACACGGGCGCGGCAGCAACTCCGAATCCGTTCGCGCTGAACTTGTACGAAAATGCCATGCGCTTGAATCTGAACGTGACCCGCATCGCTCCGATCTACGGCCGCATGGTGCCGTGGTCGGAGTTGCTCAAGGCAATCGGCAAGCCGGCCGACGATACGCCGGCCGACGGGCTGCTCCGCGCCGTCGCGCAGTTGTAGTCCACTCTTTCCGGATGGCCGCTCGTTTGGATCGGAGCGCAGCGGCTGTCTGCTTCTAGTCACTCCGGCTCGCATTGACAGACAGAGGGCAGTTCCCTACAGTCAATTTGGTAAGGAAAGGCTATCTTCCAGTCGTCTTTTCATTCGTCGGGAATCCTGCCGACGCTGCTTTTTCAGTTCCCCCGGGAGCGGCGCGAAGGCGCCAGCCATTTTGTTGAGGAGGTGTGGAACATGAAAACGATTCAGACCAGATGGTGGATCTTCGCACTGGGCGCAGTCCTGGTGCTGGGGCAGGCTTGTCAGCGCGCCGAGGAACCCGCTCCGGCGGCAGATTCTTCCGCCCCTGCAGGAGCGCAGACCGCGACTCAACCCGCAACCCAGACGCCAGCCAGCCGTCCGCCCGCGGCCAAGCCGGCAGCGTCCGTATCTTTGGCCGCCGGAACTCCGGTCAAGGTCCGGCTGGCTCATACCATTTCCACCGCTGCGAACGAAACGGGAGACGCCTTCGAGGCAACGCTGGAAGAGCCGCTGATGGCGGGCGGACGGACCGTGGCGCCCAAAGGGGCGGTGGTCGAAGGCAAGGTTGTGGAAGCGGATAAGGGCGGCCGGGTGCAGGGCGTAGCGCACCTGGCGATCACGCTCACCCACGTGCACACCCCAGACGGCGGTGAGATCGAGTTCCAGAGCAATACCATCACCGTGGAAGCACAGACCTCCAAGACGAAGGACGCCACGAAGGTCGCCATCGGCACGGGCGTTGGAGCTGTGATTGGCGCGATTGCCGGCGGAGGCAAGGGAGCCGGGATCGGAGCCGCCACCGGAGCCGGGGCCGGCACGGCGGTAGTCCTTGGGACGCGCGGGGATGCTGCGGAGATCGGCAGCGAGACCGTGCTGGACTTCACGCTAAGTTCGCCCGTTAGCGTGCGTTGAAGCGCCGCCGCACAGACCGGCTGGCTGCTCGCTCGCATCGATCGAGGTTCTGAAGCCATCTCTGCCCGCACACCAGCGAGAGGCAAGCGTCGCGCGCCGAGTCGGGCGCCGGCCACCGAGCGGCCTAATCCCGCCAGCGCTGTAATTGACGCCCAGCCGATTCGGGCGATTTTGCGCGTCATTCAGGAGCAGGATACGCAGGTGCCGGCCGCGGTCCGCGCCGAGATCCCGAACATTGCCCGCGCCGTGGAAGCAGTGGTGCAGTCGCTGCGCCGCGGCGGCCGGCTGATTTACGTCGGCGCTGGGACCAGCGGACGGCTGGGCGCGCTAGACGCAGCCGAGTGCCCTCCGACCTTCGGCGTTTCTCCCGAAAGCGTGCAGGCGGTGATGGCGGGTGGCCCGCACGCCTTGCTGCGCGCCGCCGAAGCCGCCGAGGATGACGCCGAACAGGGCCGCCGCGATCTGATCTTGCGAAAAATAGGGCCTCGCGATACGGTGGTCGGGCTGACCGCGAGCGGCCGCACGCCCTATACGGTCGGCGCGCTGGCCTATGCCCGCTCCCGCCGCGCCACCACCGTTGCCATCACCAGCAACCCGCGTTCGCCCGCTGCGCGAACGGCACGCATTGCCATTGTTCCAGCCACTGGGCCGGAGGTTGTCGCCGGGTCTACGCGCATGAAAGCCGCGTTGGCGCAGAAGATGGTCCTGCACATGATCTCAACAGCGGCGATGATCCGCCTGGGCCACGTTATTCAGAACTATATGGTGGGCGTGCGGCCCACCAACAAGAAGCTGGTCGCGCGCGCCTGCGCGATCATCTCTGCCGTGACCGGAGCCAGTCCGAGGGCCGCGGCCACAAGCCTGCGCGAGGCGGGCAATGACGTGAAGGTCTCTATCGCCATGCTGCGCGGCGGGCTGGACCGAGCCGCCGCGGTTCGCTTGCTGAAGCGGCACGGCGGCAATCTCCGCGAGATTCTCTAGTCGGTCGATTCTTATGTCGCTCCTCGCCGTCACCGCGCACAAAGTCCTCACACCGCTAGAGACCATCGAGAATGGAGTGGTGCTCATCGAGGGCCAATCCATCCGCGCAGTCGGTTCGCGCGACGAGGTGAGCGTTCCCGCCAGCGCGCGAGTGGTGGATGTGGGGCAGCGGTTCCTGGCTCCGGGATTTGTTGACGTGCATATCCACGGCGGGGCCGGGCACGACGTGATGGAGGCGACGCCGGAGGCGCTCGCTGCCATCGCGCGCTCCCTGCTGCAACACGGAACTACCAGCTTTGTTCCCACCACCATGTCGGCTTCGGCCGACACGTTGCGGCAGTCGCTCCGAGGCCTGGGTGCAACGCTCGCTTCCTGGAGCGCAGGAGACCGCGAACCGCGCGCGGAGCCGCTGGGGATTCATCTGGAAGGCCCTTTCCTCAGCCCCGCCTGCCGCGGCGCGCATCCCCGCGAGCATCTTCAAAAACCCTCCGTAGAGCTGTTCGAGCGGTTGTTAGAAGCGGCGGGAGGATGGGCGCGAATCCTCACGCTGGCCCCCGAGCTGGAGGGTGCGGCGGAACTGCAAGCCTGCGCCATGCGCAAAGGCGTGCGTGTGGCGATCGGCCATTCCAACGCCACCTATGAAGAAGCGGCGCGGGCCATTGCCGCCGGGGCCGCACACGCTGTGCATGTGTTCAACGCCATGCGCCCCTTCGCGCACCG
>JBGPJR010000193.1:0-4463 GCA_041485545.1 Terriglobia bacterium | reverse complement strand
CCAAGTGTATGGTGGCGGCGGGATTACCCCGGACGTGCCGCTGCCGGAGACGACGTTGAATCGTTTCCAGCAGACCCTCGGGCGCAACGACGTGTTCTTCAATTTTGCCAAGCGCTATCTGGCCGAAAACAAGACGATTTACCGGGATTTTGAGGTTACGCCGGCAGTGATGGACCGCTTCCGGCAGTTCCTGCAGGAAAAACAGGTGCCCTTTACAGAAGGGGAAATCGCTGACAATCTGGATTACGTGAAACAGCAGATTAAGGTTCAGCTGGTACTGACCATCTTCGGTATGGATGACGCTTTCCGGCTGGAGATTGCCGCCGATCCGCAGATTCAGAAGGCGATGGACTTGCTGCCGCAAGCGGCGGCCATGCTGGAGAACACGCGGCGGGCCCAACTGGAACAGCAGGAACGGCAAGCACGCTAGAAGCGCCCCGGACTTTTTGCCGGCGCTTCCATTCCTCCGGGAGCAAACTGGACGAAAGCTTCCGCAGCGCGCGACTGATAACGTTGATGATGCAAACCCCGCGTAAGAATTCCCCTGCTTCCAAACGAATCCTTCTGCTGAAGCCGCGGGGTTTCTGCGCCGGCGTCGTTCGCGCCATTGATATTGTCAATCTGGCGCTGGAGTATTGCGGCGCGCCCATCTACGTCCGCAAAGAGATCGTGCACAACACGCATGTGGTGGCCGACCTTTCAGCCAAAGGCGCGGTGTTCGTGGATTCAGTGGACGAGGTGCCCGAGGGAGCCTGGGTGATCTACAGCGCGCATGGGGTCTCCCCGCGCGTGCGCACCCTGGCCGCGGAGCGCCGCCTGAAGGTCATTGACGCCACCTGCCCTCTGGTGACGAAGGTCCATCTGGAGGCCATGCGATTTGCGCGCCAGGGCTACTCCATCCTGCTGATTGGGCACAAGGACCACGATGAAGTGATCGGGACGCTGGGAGAGGCGCCGCAGCAGACCTGGCTGATCAGCTCCGAGCAGGAAGTAGCCGCTCTGAATCTTCCCGATCCAGACCGCGTCGCGTATCTCACGCAAACCACTCTGAGCCTGGACGAGACGCAAGGAATCATCGCGGCGCTGAAGGCCAAGTATCCCAAGATCGTCGGGCCTCCGGCACAGGACATCTGTTACGCGACGGAGAATCGGCAGCTGGCCGTCAAAGCGGTCGCCCCGGACTGTGACCTGCTGTTGGTGGTGGGTTCCGAAACCAGCTCAAACTCCAACCGGCTGGTGGAGGTAGCCCGCAACTTCGGCCTGCCGTCCTACTTGATTGAGGATGAGAGCTCCATCCGTCCCGCGTGGCTGGAGCGCTCGCACACGGTCGGAGTCACGGCTGGCGCCTCTGCGCCCGAGCACCTGGTAACCCGGGTGCTGCAATTCTTGCAGGCCGAAGGCTTTGAAGACCTGGAAGAGACCGAGATTGTTCCGGAGGACGTGCGGTTCGCGCTTCCCGCGGAGCTCGTTGCGCTCGCGCCCGCTGTTTCCGCGACGTCCAACCAACCATGAATCCAGACACAGGTCCGCTGGGCTTGACGGCCGCGCGCTTGGAACGCCGAGGAGAAGCGTCTCACTCCGGCGACCTGGTCGTGCGGTTGCAGCAGGGTGTCGACTCGCTGCTTCGCTTACAGGCGCCGGAGGGTTACTGGGTCGGCGAGTTGGAGGCCGACAGCTCGCTCGAAGCCGACGCCATTTTCCTCGACCATTACCTCGGCACGCCGGATTCTGAGCGCGTCCGCAAACTGGCCAACTGCATCCGCGAACAGCAGACTGCTACCGGTGGCTGGAGTCTTTATCCCGGCGGGCCGCCCAACATTAACGCCACCATCAAGTGCTACTTTGGTCTCCGGCTGGCAGGAGTGCCCGAGTCGGACCCCGCATTGCTCCAGGCCCAGCACGTGGCCTTGCAATTGGGAGGCATTGAAGCGGCCAACAGCTTTGTTCGTATGTCCCTGTGCCTCTTCGGACAGTACGATTGGAAGTCAGTTCCGGCGCTGCCCCCGGAATTGATGCTGCTGCCTTCGTTCGCCTACATTAACATCTACGAAGTTTCTTCCTGGTCGCGCACCATCCTGGTGCCGCTTTCCATCATTTACGCGTTCCAGCCGCGCCGCAAACCGCCGGCCGGCGTGAGCCTGCGCCCTCTGCTGCTGCCCGGCAGCGGCAGGCGCTCCACACGCTTCACGCGCTTCCTTCCGGATGCTCCCCTGTACAGCTGGAAGACGTTGATCCATGCGGCGGACCGTACGCTTTCGGTCCTGGAGCAGAAGCGCTGGACGCCGCTGCGCAAGCGGGCGTTGCAGCGAGCCGAACAGTGGCTCCTGGAGCACCTGGAAGGAAGCGACGGATTGGGGGCCATCTTCCCGGCCATGATGAACAGCCTCATTGCGCTGGACTGCCTGGGATATGACCGCCAGGGGCCGCTGTTTCGCCGGGAACTCAACGAGTTCTGGCGGCTCGCCATAGAAGAGAACGACACGGTGCGGATGCAGCCCTGTTTGTCGCCGGTGTGGGATACGGCGCTGGCGCTGTTTATCGCGGCACCGACGCTAGGACCCGAGCATCCCGACTTGCGCCGCGCGGCGGAATGGCTGCTGTCCAAGCAGATCCTCCGCCCGGGCGACTGGGTGGTGAAGAATCCGGGAGCGCGTCCGGGCGGCTGGTGCTTTGAGTTTGCCAACGCTCCTTACGCGGATGTGGACGACACAGCCATGGTTCTGCTGGCGCTCAGCCGCGCGCGCTTGCCGGAAGCTACGCGCCAACGCCTGGCCATAAGCCGGGGCTTGGAGTGGGTGCTGAGCATGCAGAACAGCGACGGCGGCTGGGCTTCCTTTGACAAGGACAACAACAAGACCCTGCTGTGCGAAGTTCCCTACGCGGATCACAACGCTATGCTGGACCCCAGCGCGGCCGACATCACGGGCCGGGTGCTCGAAACGCTCGGGGCGCTGGGCTACGACGCACAGTTTCTGCCCGCGCTGCGCGCCATCCAGTTTCTGCGCCAGCAGCAGGAGAGCGATGGCTGTTGGTACGGGCGCTGGGGCGTGAACTACATTTACGGCACCTGCTTTGCGCTGCGCGGCCTGGCCTCTATCGGCGTCGACATGCGCGAGGGCTTCTGCCTGCGTGCCGCCGAGTGGATTCGGTCGTGCCAGAACGCGGATGGCGGCTGGGGCGAGAGTTGCGATTCTTATGACAACGCGGACCTGCGCGGCATGGGACCGAGCACGGCCGCGCAGACGGCTTGGGCCCTGCTTGGCTTGTTTGCCACCGGCGATTTTGCTTCTGAATCGGTGACCCACGGAATCCGCTACCTGCTCGAAAGGCAGCAGAATGGAACTTGGGAGGACCAGTTCTTTACCGGCACCGGCTTTCCAAGGGTTTTTTATTTGAAATACCACCTGTACAGTTTGTATTTTCCACTCTTAGCGCTAACCGAATACCGCAACCGCTCGGCTTTGAGCAGCCCGTACCAAGGGCTGGCGGAGTGGCGGATGGCTGGGCGGGGCGAGAAGGGGTAAGCTACCAGATTGAGGTGAGTGTGCCATGCCGTTTCCCTTGAGTATGACCTGGACCATGACGCGGTACCTGCTGAAAAACAGGCTCCGCGGGCGCGACAAGTTCCCGCTGGTGATGATGCTGGAGCCGTTGCACGCCTGCAATTTAACCTGTACCGGATGCGGGCGCATTCGCGAGTATGAATCCACCATTCGCGAGACCATCCCGGTGGAGCAGTGCCTACGGGCCGTCGAGGATTGCGGCACGCCGATCGTTTCCATTTGCGGCGGCGAGCCCATGATCTACAAGCCGCTCGACGAACTGGTGGCGGAGTTGCTGAGGCGCAAGAAGTTCATCTATCTGTGCACCAATGGCATGTTCATCAAGAAACGCCTGGCGGAATTCAAGCCCTCGCCGCGATTTTTCTTCAACGTGCACATTGACGGCCTGGAGGAGACGCACGACCTTTGTGTGGAGCGCAGCGGGGTGTTCCGGGCGGCCGTGGAAGGGATTCAGGCGGCCAAGGCGGCGGGCTTCTTGGTCTGCACCAACACCACCATCTACAAAGAGACGGACATGGGCGAGATCGAGGCCATGCTGGACTATTTGCAAACGCTCGGGTGCGACGGCCATATGCTCTCTCCCGCGTATTCCTACAGCGCCGTGAAGGTCAAAGAGATCTTCATGGATCGCGCCGTAGTCCGCGACAAGTTTAAAGACATCGACCGGCTGTTCCACCGCTACAAGCTGAACAGTTCCCCGATCTATCTGGAGTTTCTGAAAGGGACGCGCGAGCTGACCTGCACCGCTTGGGGCAATCCGACCTATAACACCAAAGGCTGGAAGGGCCCCTGCTATCTGATGACGGATGCGCACCATGCCACGTTCGACCAGTTCATGCAGAACACGCCGTGGGAGAAGTACGGCTATGGGAAAGATCCCCGCTGCGAGAACTGCATGGT
>JBGPJR010000192.1:0-4486 GCA_041485545.1 Terriglobia bacterium | reverse complement strand
GCTGGGTCTTCCGCAAGGACGGATAGCGCATGGCGGGCACCGCAGCACCGCTTTGTGCTCACTCCAAAGTTTCTGTTATCATCCTGCCATGCCGCCAAAGGATTTCGTCCACCTGCATCTGCACACGGACCACAGTCTCCTGGACGGCGCCTGCCAGGTCCCGCGCTTGGTGCAGCGGGCCTTGGAGCTACGCATGTCTGCCGTGGCCGTTACCGACCACGGAAATCTGTTCGGAGCGGCAGAGTTCTACAAAACAGCGACAGCGCGCGGTGTGAAGCCCATCATTGGCTGCGAAGCCTACATCTCGCAGCAAGGCCGCCACACCCGCAGCGAGACGGACCGCTACAATCACCTGGTCCTGCTCTGCGCCAACCAAACCGGCTACCGCAACCTGGTCCGACTGGTCTCGGCGGGCTATCTCGAAGGATTCTATTACAAGCCCCGCATTGACAAGGAACTGCTGGCACGCCATGCCGAGGGCCTGATTGCGCTGTCGGGCTGCTTGCGCGGTGAGGTAGCCGAGGCGCTGCTCGCAGAAAATATGGACGAGGCGCGCCGGGTCGCCTACCAATTCCAGGACCTCTTCGGGCAAGGGAACTTCTTTCTGGAGATGCAGGACCAGGGGTTAGAGCAGGAGAAGCGGATCAATCCGCGGCTGTCGGAGCTCTCCGACCAGACGGGCATCCCGCTAGTAGTCACAAACGACAGCCACTACCTGCGCCGCGAGGATGCGCAGGCCCACGATGTGCTGCTTTGCATCCAGACGGGCCGCGTGCGCAGCGATACGAAGCGGATGCGCTTCGCCAACGACCAGTTCTATGTGAAGTCGTACGACGAGATGATGCAGGTCTTCGCCGAGCTCCCGGAGGCTGTCTGGCGCACCGCCGAGATTGCCGAGCGCTGCGAGCTGCGTCTGGAAAAGATGCAGAATCCTTTCCCGGACTTTGCGGTTCCCGCCGGGGAGACGCTGGACAGCTATTTTGAGAAGGTGGTGCGCCAGGGTTTTGAGAACCGCCGACGGCGCCTGGAGGAGATGGCTGCCAACAACGAACTGCGACACGTCCTGGCTGATTATCGCGAGCGTCTGGATAGCGAAATTCGCATCATCCAGCAGATGCATTTTTCGGGATATTTCCTGATCGTGTGGGATTTTGTTCGCTTCGCCAAGGAGCGCGGCATTCCTGTGGGTCCGGGCCGCGGATCGGCCGCCGGCAGCCTGGTCTCCTATGCGCTGGGCATCACCGACCTCGATCCCTTGCAACATGGCCTGCTCTTTGAGCGCTTCCTCAACCCGGAGCGCGTCGATCTTCCCGATATTGACATTGATTTTTGCATGAACCGCCGCGGTGAGGTGATCGAATACGTCACCCAAAAGTACGGCCGGGAAAATGTGGCGCAGATCATCACCTTCGGGACTATGGCGGCGAAGGCCGCCATCAAAGATGTCGCGCGCGCCATGGAGTTTCCCTACGGGGAGGCCGACCGCATCGCGAAGCTGGTTCCCAGTACGCTCAACATCACGCTGGAGCAGGCTCTCAAGCAGTCGCCGCAACTGGCGACCTTGGTCGAGCGTGACAGTCGCATGCAAGAGTTGATGCAAGTGGCGCAGCGGCTGGAAGGGATGATCCGCCACGCCTCCACGCATGCCGCCGGTGTGGTGATCTCTCCCGTGCCGCTGACCGAGGTGGTGCCGCTCTACAAGACCAACAAGGATGAAATCGTCACGCAGTACGACATGAACGGGCTGGCTGCCATCGGGCTGCTCAAGATTGATTTCCTCGGCCTGACCACGCTGACGGTGGTGGATGACGCGCTGCGGATGATTGAATCCACACGCGGTGAAAAGTTGGACCTGGCGCGACTGTCGTTTGAGGATCCGGCCACTTACGCGCTGCTTTCCAAGGGACTGACCAGCGGCGTGTTTCAGTTTGAGTCGGCTGGAATGCGCGACATCCTGCGCCGCTACCGGCCCGCACATCTTGCCGACCTGACGGCGCTGAACGCCCTGTACCGGCCGGGCCCGCTGCAGGGCGGCATGATTGACGACTTTATTGCTCGCAAGCACGGCCAGAAACCGATCGCGTACGACCTTCCGGAGCTGGAAGAGATTCTGGCGGAGACTTGCGGCGTGATCGTCTATCAGGAACAGGTGATGCAGATTGCGAACCGGCTGGCAGGGTTCAGCCTAGGCCAAGCCGACCTGCTGCGGCGAGCCATGGGCAAGAAGAAACCGGAGGAAATGGCTGCGCAGCGCGAGCGCTTCGTGGCCGCCGCCGTTGAGAAGGGCTATCCCAAGAAAAAAGTCATCCGCATCTTTGATCTGATGGAGCAGTTCGCCGGCTACGGGTTCAACAAGTCGCACGCCGCGGCCTACGCGGTGCTGGCCTATACAACGGCCTACCTCAAGGCCAACTACCCGGTCGAGTTCATGGCGGCGCTGCTGACTAATGAAATGGGAAACACGGATAAGGTGGTGCAATACCTGAACGAGTGCCGGGAGCTCGGAATCGCGCTGCTCCCGCCGGACATTCAGGCCGGCTTGTGGAACTTCACCCCCGCCGGCCAGGCGATCCGCTTCGGACTAGGCGCCATCAAAAACGTCGGCCGGAGCGCCGTGGATGCCATTCTGGCAGCGCGCCAGGGTGCGGGACGATTCCAATCGCTGTACCAGTTCTGCGAGACGGTGGACCCGCGGGCGCTGAACAAGCGGGTAGTGGAAAGCCTGATTAAGGCCGGGTCGATGGATTCGCTGGGGACTCGCTGGCAATTGTCGGCGGCTGTGGACCGCGCTCTGGAGGCAGGGCAGAAGGCGCAGCGCGCACGGGAGGCGGGCCAGCACGATCTGTTCGGCGGGTCCGCCGGTTTCGCACCGCAGCGGGAATCCCTCCCCGATGCGGACCCGTGGCCGGAGGCGCAGGTGCTGGCGGGTGAAAAGGAAGTCCTGGGCTTTTATCTGACCGGGCATCCGCTTCGCAAGTATGAGAGCAAGCTGCGCGAATTGGGCACGGTGGAGTCGGCAAGACTTGCGGAGATGACCCCCCAGAAAGAAATTGCCCTCGGGGGCATCCTCAACTCGGTGCGCGTGGCTCGGAGCAAACGCGGCGAGTTGTGGGCTGCGGCGGTCCTGGAGGATTTGACCGGCACGGCGGACCTGCTGCTGTTCCCGGAAGCATACCAGCGCTCGATCGAACTGCTGCAGCCGGAGGCGATTGTTTTTGTGCGGGGCCGCTTGCAGATGGAAGAAAACGCTTCGCCGAAGATCGCAGTCAGTGAGATGATGCTGCTGGAAGCCGCAGAGCCGTCGCTGGCTTCCGCCGTGGTGATCCGCGTGCGCTTGGGCAAGGGAAATGGCAGCGTTGCGCGCCAGTTGCTGGAGCTGTTCGGGGAAAAGCCCGGAGAAGCGCCCGTCCGGCTGGAACTGGAGCGCGAAGGAGAGTTTGAGGCGCAGCTCCAACCGGAAGCCCGCGTCCGGCCGGATGCGGAGTTCGCAGCGCGGGCCCGCGCCATCTGCGGCAGCGATTCCGTTTTGCTGATCTGATCGGTCCCCCGGAACCAAAGGAGTAAGGAATCATTGGAGTTCGAAGGCAAAGAATTTGACGATATCGAACGCGAACTGGAGGAGCTGGGGAAAGCGGCGGCAGCATCTCCGGAAGCGGAACGGCGGCTGCAGCGGCTGATTGAGCGGCTCGACCAGCTGCGAGTGGAGCTGGTTCCCTCCGGGGCATGGCAGCGGGTGCAGCTGGCCAGGCATCTGCAGCGTCCCCACACGCTGGATTATGTCAAACTGCTCTTTCAGGACTTCACGGAGATCTACGGCGACCGCAACTTTGCGGATGATCCGGCGATTGTGACCGGCTTCGCATGGTTTCACGGGAAGCCGGTGCTTGTGGTCGGGCATCAGAAAGGGCACGATACGCAGCAGAAGATCAAGCGCAATTTCGGGATGCCTAAGCCGGAGGGATACCGGAAGGCTCTGCGCGTCATGAAGCTCGGCGCCAAGTTCCGCCGCCCCATCCTCAGCTTTGTGGACACGCCGGGCGCATTCCCCGGCATCGACTCCGAGGAGCGCGGTCAGGCCGAAGCCATTGCCCGGAACCTGCGGGAGATGGCGGGCTTGCCGGTGCCGGTGGTGGTCGTGATCACCGGGGAAGGCGGCAGCGGCGGCGCGCTGGCCATCGCGGTGGGAGATCGCATCCTCATGCTGCAGAACTCCGTTTACAGCGTCATCTCGCCGGAAGGTTGTGCCTCCATCACCTGGCGGGACAGCACCAAAGCGGAGCAGGCTGCCGAGGCCCTGAAAATTACGGCGAAGGAGCTTCAGGCGTTGGGGATCGTGGACCAGATCGTTCCCGAACCACCCGGAGGAGCGCATACCGACCCCGAAAAGATGGCACAAATTCTGGACCCCCTGCTCGACCAGGCGCTGCAGGAAGTCCAACGTCTCCCCATCCCGGAACTCGTCGAAAAGCGATATGAGAAGTTCCGG
>JBGPJR010000191.1:0-4501 GCA_041485545.1 Terriglobia bacterium | reverse complement strand
CGTTTCTACCGGCGTTTGGGATTCGGGGACATCGGCGTGGCGCGGAAACACGTCAGACTGGCAGGCAGGTTCCATGATGAGGTTTATCTGGAAAAGCTGCTCTAGTGGCTTAATGGGCCAGCCGATTCAAAGTAGCCCACTGCCTCTCCGTTCTCTTGACAAGGCCGGAGAGCGGGCGCTATAGTCGGCCATTGCGCGAGACGCCCGTCCCGCAAACTGCTCAAACCGCAGTTTCGAAGAACACTCCTGGAGGGCTTTTTCTCAGGTGGCACATCCAAAACAGTCCGGCAACGCCTCGGTACGCGACGGAGCCACGCTCCACTACACGATTCACGGCGCCGCAGGTCCCACGAAACCCCGCATCGTGCTGGTGCACTCGCTGGGAATGAGCGAAGTGGTTTGGGACTCCGTGGTCGAAGCCTTGGTCGACCGCGCGGTCCTGCTTACCTTTGACTGCCGCGGGCACGGCGCCTCCACGAAATCGCCCGGCCCCTACCGGCTGGAAGTATTCGCAAACGATCTGGCGGATTTGCTGACGCACGTCGGCTGGGAGAGCGCCCATGTGGTGGGCGGGTCCCTCGGCGGCAGTGTCTCGCTGCAGTTCGCGATCCTGTACCCGAGCCGCGTCCAGGCGCTCGGCTTGATCGACACCACAGCTTGGTACGGGCCGGAGGCCAAGGAGCGCTGGGACTGGCGCGCGACCGAAGCACTGCAGAAGGGTCTGCCGGGTTTGATCGACTTCCAGCAGACGCGCTGGTTCACCGACTCGTTCCTGGAACAGCACCCCGAGGCCGTCGCCAAGTGCCGTGAAGCATTTCTAGCCAACGATGTCTCCTGCTTCGCCGCCACCTGCCGGATGCTCGGCGCGTTCGATTTACGCTCGGGGCTCGCCGGGCTGCGCATGCCGGTCGCCATCCTAGTGGGCGTAGAGGATTACGCAACACCGCCGGAGATGGCGCGGCAACTGGAGGCGGGAATCGCGGGCGCAACGCTACAGATCGTCCAGCACGCCCGCCACCTCACCTTCGTGGAGCGCCCCGAGGTCATTGTGGAAGCGCTGACGAAGCTTCTCGACCGCGCTCCTACGGCCCGGCCTAGCGCGGCTCCGGCCTAGCGCGGTTCGAAGCGCGTGCATTAGCAAATCATGGGTGTACAGGCTAGCGGAGAGATCATCGTGGACGTGGATCGCGCGACGGCGTTTGCTTTTGTATCAGACCCCGCGCGGCTGGCACAGTGCATCCCCGGATGCAGTGATCTGCGCGAGATTTCTCCCGGGCGCTATGCGGCCCAGCTCACCAACCGCGTTGCGTTCATCACCCTCAAATTCAAGGTCGTCGCCGAAATCGTCAAGATGGAGCCGCCGAGCGCCATTGAGGTGAAGCTGACGGGAGATGCCATCGGACTGGCCGGCCGTCTGGTGGCTGGCGCGGGCATCGAGCTCGCGGACGCCGGAGAGCAGCGCACGGCCATCCGCTACTCCGCCGAAGTGACGCTCTCGGGAAAGTTGGGCGGGCTCGGCCAGCCGGTCTTTCGGGCCAAGAGTGCGGAGATGGCGCGGGAATTCGCGGCCAATTTGAAGGCTGCCCTGGATCGGAAACCCGGAGAAGTGCCGGCATGAAAAGCTTTGATCTGGCTGAACCCACCACGCTCGGCGAGGCCGTGGCACTGCTGGACCCGGAAGACCCCAGCGTGCGAGCGATCGCGGGAGGCACAGCCCTCCTGCTGATGATGAAGGCGCGGTTGTTCCAGCCCACGCGCCTGGTCAGTCTCCGCCGCCTGAAGGGCGCCCTGCGCGGCGTGCGGGTCGACGAGCGCGGCGCCCTGCGCATTGGGGCCATGACCCCGCTCGCCGAGCTGGAATATTCGCGGCAGATCGCGAGCACAGTTCCCGTGATGAGCCGCACGCTGCTGACCCTATCCAACATTCGCGTCCGCAACGTGGCCACCCTGGGCGGGCACCTCGCGCATGGGGACCCGCATATGGACCTTCCGCCGGTTTTGCTCACCCTGGGCGCGCGGGTGCGCACGGCCAGCCCGAGGGGCGAGCGGTGGATGGATATCGCCGACCTGTTTGTCGGCTACTATCAGACCTCGCTCGCACGAGACGAGCTGATCACCGAGGTGGAAGTCCCGCCGCAGCCATCGGACGTGTGCACTTGGTACGCCAAGTACACCGCGCTCTCCGCCGACGATTGGCCCTCGGTCGGTGTGGCAGTGTGGTACCGAGTGCAGTCGGGCGTGATCGCCGAGGCCCGGGTCGCCGTCAGCGCGGCGACGGAGCGCACCGTGCGCATCCCCGGAGCCGAAGCCGTTCTGACCAACGCAAAGGCCACGACTGAAGTGTTTGCAAAAGCCGCCGACGCAGCAGCTGCAGAGGTGCACCCGCTCGCGGATCTCCGGGGCACCGCGGCATACAAACGCGAAATGGTGCGGGTGCATGTGCGCCGCGCGCTGGAACACGCTCTCCACTCCAGACCCGCTGAGGCACGATAGCCATGCCCAAACGCCGCAGTGAATCCGCCACGACCGTCATTGAAGCTCCAACGACGACTCTGCGAGAGGTGACGCATTCCCTGCCGCGCCTGGAGAGCTATGCCAAGGTTAATGGAAGCGCGGAGTACATCATCAATCTGAGCGTTCCGGGCATGCTCCACGGCAAGATTGCCCGCAGCACGATTCCGCACGGCCGGATCGTGCGGATCGACACCAGCGCCGCGCTTTCCGTGGAAGGCGTTCATGCGGTGATTACCGGGGAGGACGTTCGGGCGCTGATCCCGAACCCGTATTACGGGCCGGCCTTTCTCGATCAGCCCGTTCTGGCGCTCGACAAGGTTCGCTACATCGGCGAGCCGGTCGCCGTGGTGCTGGCGGCGGACCCGCACGTGGCCGAAGAAGCCGTGGATCTGGTTGAGGTTGAATATGATCCTCTCGAACCCGTCTTCGACGAGGTGGAGGCTGCCAGACCGGGTGCGCCGATCCTTCACGACGTCTTGAAGCCAGCCGGGACGTTCCCCGATCTCAAGTACTTACAGGGACGCTCAGGCACCAATGTCGCCTTTGACGCCACGGTCCGCAGAGGCGATGTGGAAAAAGGGTTTGCCGAGTCCGACTTCGTCTTCGAGCATACCTTCCGCAGCGGCAAGGTCATCCACGCCACGATGGAGCCCACCGTAACGCTGGCCGAGTTGAACGGCCCGCATCACCTGACGATTCATAGCTCCACGCAGAGTCCGTCTTTCGTCCGCACGGAAATCAGCCGCCTGCTAGGCTGGCCGGAAAACCAAGTGCGGGTAAGAACGGCGTTTCTCGGCGGTGGCTATGGCGGCAAGCTGTATATCAAGCTCGAAGCGCTGGTGGGCGCCTGCACGCTTCTGGTGCGAAAGCCGGTGCGGATCGCCCTGACGATGGAAGAGCAGTTCTACACCATCACCAAGCACGGGACCACGGTGCGCATCAAAACCGGCGTGAAAAAAGACGGCCGCATTGTAGCGCGCCACGTGGAGACCTGGTGGAACGGCGGGGCCTACGCCGAGATTGGGCCGCGCGTGACGCAGAAGTCGGGCTTCACGGGCGCGGGGCCGTACGACATCGAAAACGTTTCGCTGGATAATCACGCCGTCTATACCAACCATCCGCCCGCGGGCGCTTTGCGCGGCTTTGGAATTTCCCAGCTCGTGTGGGCCTACGAGGGCCAGGCCGACATCATCGCGCACGCTCTCAAAATGGATCCTTTGGAGTTCCGGCGGCGCAACGTGCTACGCGAGGGCCGGCCGCACGCCACCGGGACGCCGATGCACAACGCACAGACTGTCGAATTGCTGGACCGCCTGGCGGCGCGCATGAACTGGGACCGTCCCTTGGACCGCGGCTCCGGGATCATCCGCCGCGGTCGCGGGATTGCGATCGGAATCAAGGCCTGCATCTCCCCGACCACCTCCGGGGCGCTTGTGAACGTGTACGGCGACGGCAGTTGCTGCGTCGCTTGCAGCACGGTGGACATGGGACAAGGCTCCGACACCGCTCTGGCGCAGATGGCCGCCGAGGTCCTCGGAATCTCGACCCCGTCGGTCCGGGTAACCCATCCCGACACGGATGTAACGCCGTACGACATGGCAACGCTCGGGTCTCGTTCCACCTATCACATGGGCCATGCGGTGCGTCTCGCGGCCCAGGACGCGCGCTCGCAGCTGTTGCGAATTGCGGCGGCGACGCTCTCAGCCGATGCCGACGAACTCGAATGCAGGGACGGGAGCGTGGTGTCGCCTTCCGGCGCGCGGATGACGTTCGCCGAAATCATGCGGGCACGGTTCGGCATGCAGGCAGGAACGCTGATCGGCATTGGCTCGTTCACGCCGCCCTACGAAAAGCCGGACCCGCACACGGGTCAGTCAGCGAACATCACACCGTTTTGGATGCTCGGAGGAGCCGGCGCTGAAATCGAGGTGGATACCGAGACGGGCCGCATCCGCGTCACGAAACTGGTCAACGCCGGTGATGTCGG
>JBGPJR010000190.1:0-4515 GCA_041485545.1 Terriglobia bacterium | reverse complement strand
CGTAGTAGGTGGCATTAGCTTCTACGAGCGCGCCGAGGTCAAGGACTTGCTGGCGTATCTCAAGGCGGCCCTCAACCTGCGCGACTCCATCAGCCTGCTGCGCATCATCAATTCACCGCCCCGCGGCATCGGTTTGACGACCGTTCGTAAACTGCAGGAAATCGCTCTGGAGAGCGGCGGTTCATTTTGGGATGCGATCCTGCGGGCGCTCGAGAACAATTTGTTTTCCACCCGCGCCGCGGCGGCACTGCAAGGGTTTCGTGCGCTCATGGAGGAACTGCAGCAGTTGGTCTCGCAAGGGAATCTGTCCGATGTATTGAGCACACTGCTGGAGCGTATCCAGTACACAGAACTGCTGGACAAGGAAGGGACCCCGGAAGCGTACGGCAGAATCGAAAACATCCAGGAACTACTCAATGCCGCCGCGGACAGCCGAGAGCGGGAAGAGAGCGTCGCGGAGTTTTTGGACCACGCGGCGCTGGTCAGCGATACCGACAGCTATGAAGAAGGCACCGCCATCACGCTGATGACGCTCCACAGCGCTAAGGGGTTGGAATTCCCGGTGGTGATTCTGGGCGGATTGGAGGAGGGCTTGCTCCCGCACAGCCGCTCGCTTCTCAATGCGCAGGCGCTCGAGGAAGAACGTCGGTTGTGTTATGTGGGCATGACGCGCGCGCAGGATCTTCTCATCCTCACGCGAGCTCGCGCCCGGCGCCACTACGGCTATCAGCTGCTGGAACCTTCCCCGCCCTCCCGCTTTTGGAGCGAGATCCCCCCTCATCTCATCGAAGACTGGTCCCGACCGTCTGCGGCGCTGTCACCGGAACGAGTCTATGAGTACGAACCCGCCGAGCCGACTCGCGTTCGCAGCGAAGATCCCGCTCGCAACGTTCGGGGGCATTTCCGACTGGCAGAGGCACAGGCCGACGCTTCGCAAGGCGCCAACGCGTCTGGCGCACGCTTGAGACCGGGCAGCCGCGTCCGTCATGAGAAATATGGCTACGGGACGGTGCTGCGCCGCGAGGGCAATGGGGACCAGACGAAGTTAACCGTGAGCTTTCCCGGCGTCGGAGTCAAGAAGCTAATTGAACGGTATGCTGGACTTGAGAAAGTATAACATCATTCTGTAACCATCACTTACAAGCTACTATTCATGTTGCACTAGCAGTCGCGTGAGAGGGTTTGTTGCTACGTGCGCGAGAGAAGCGAGAACTCAATGTCGATGTTCTCGCGCTGGCCAATTTCATCGAGCTCCTGCCTCAGGGTATGGAGGTTGACGCCGGCTGGCACACTCAGGCGCGCGTCGAGCTGAAAGATGGGCGTCCCGCTCATGGCCGCCTGCTGCGTCTTAGTTTCCAGCGACTCGATATTCACCCCCAGGCGACTCAGCACGGAGCTGAGCTGGTGGACCACCCCGGGATGATCCAGGCACGAGGCCAGCAGGCGGCACGGCAGCGCCGAGGCAAGCGGTGGGCGTACGGCGGGCTTCTTGCTGAAGAAGATCAGTCCCGTTTGCGACGTCAGCACCTGCAGCGACTGCGAAATTCGCTCCAGGGCAGGCTCTTCGCCGGAGACCAGCAGGATGATGGTGAACTCGCCGCAAAAGACAGCCATCTTGCTGTCCTCAATGTTGCAGCCTTGTTTCAGGAGCGATTGGCTGATCTGCTCCACCAGGCCGACGCGGTCCGGTCCCACGGCCGTGATCACCAGATGCTGCTTATCCATCTGCTTCCCCTTGGCGTTCATTGTGCCCGTTTCTCAACCCGGTTGTCGAGTCCCCACTGTTGAATCCAGATCGATGCTCGGAATGATGCGGGATGGAAGGAGCCGTGGCGAACGATGAAAGCAGTCACCGTCTCATCCAGCCCAAAAAGCTGGAGGTAACGGCATGAGCCATAGCCGCGTAATGCAAATCGCGAGGAGTGCGCCCAGGAGCAGTTGGGGGCGCGAGTTCCAAGATGTGACATCGGTTTGAGAAATCGCGTCAAGGCCGGGCCGCAGTATCAGCCAGCAGCGCGCCGTTAATACTTTGGCACGGAGGGGTCTACCTGATCGCTCCAGGCCAGAATGCCGCCGCGCAGATTCTTAACCTTCCGGAAGCCAGCCTTCTTGAGGAACTCCACGACCTGGGCGCTGCGCGCGCCGCTTCTGCAATGGACGATGATCTCGTCGGCCGTGTCCAGCTCATTCACGCGCTTCGGAACCTGGCCCATCGGGATCAGCCGCGCGCCGGGGATGACGCAGATTTCGGCCTCGTGCGGCTCACGCACATCCACCAGAACGAAGGGCTCCCCGCGTTCCATCTTACCGTGGAGTTCCACGGGCCCAATCTCGAACTCGGTTAGGCCCGGCGGCGGCGGCGGTTCCGGATGAATGCCGCAGAACTCGTCGTAGTCAATCAGCGCATGAATCGTGCGGTTCGGACCGCACATGGGGCACTCCGGATTTTTCCGCAACTTCAACTCGCGATACTTCATCTCCAGAGCATCCACCAAGAGGAGCCGCCCGATCAGCGAGGTCCCTTTGCCCAGAATCAACTTGATGACCTCCGTAGCCTGCATCACACCGACCAAGCCCGGCAGAATCCCGAGCACCCCTCCCTCGGCGCAACTCGGAACCAGGCCCGGCGGGGGCGGCTCCGGATACAAGCAGCGATAGCAAGGGCCTTCCTGGGCAGCAAAAACAGAGACCTGACCTTCGAAGCGAAAGATGCTCCCATAGACGTTCGGCTTGCCGAGCAGCACGCAGGCATCGTTGACCAGATACCGCGTGGGGAAGTTGTCGGTGCCATCGGCGATGATGTCGTAATCGCGGAACAGCTCCAGCGCGTTGGCGGAGGAGAGCGCCGTTTCGTAGGTCACAATCTCGATGTGGGGATTAATGCCAGCCAGCCGGTCGCGCGCTGAGTCCAGCTTGGGCCGCCCCACATCCGCAGTGGAGTGCAGGATCTGCCGCTGTAAGTTGGTGAAGTCTACAACGTCGAAATCCACAATCCCAAGCTTCCCGACTCCGGCTGCGGCCAGATACAGGCCCAGCGGCGAACCGAGGCCTCCGGCGCCGATCAGCAGCACGCGAGCCCGTTTCAACTTGAGCTGGCCCTCCATGCCTACTTCGGGCATGATCAGGTGCCGGCTGTAGCGCAAGATCTCCTCGTTAGTGAGTCTCACGGCCTTGGCCTCTACGTTTGCCGCATTTGCCACGCCCATTCGGTTATCCTCCCCAAGTCTCTAGCGGGGGCAACCCGCTGCCACCCGCGATGGAGGGCACAATGCTCACAACATCGCTCTCCGTCACGGCAGTCTTTTCCTGTTGCAGGAATCGGACATCCTCTTCATTGCGGTAGATATTGACGAAGCTGCGAAGCTTGCCGTCTTCGCCGTAGAGCTGTTTACGCAACTCGCCGTACTCCGAGGTCAGGTTGCGCAGGACCTCTTCCACGGTCTGCCCTTTGACCACTACGCTGTCGGATTTCCCCGTGTACTGTCGTAGTGGACCTGGAATGATGACTTTCACACTCATAGCAAGAACCTCTTGTTCGTTCGGAGCCTTCTTCCCTATCCGGATAGCAGCCAACCAGCCGCTAACTCTATTTGATGCGGATCGGCTCCGGAAGGAAGCGGGAGCGGTCTTCCGAGAGCACCCATGCAGTCATCTCACGCGGCACGCCATTCTCAACCGCCAGAATAACATAGCTGTACCAAGGCCAGGCGTTTCGACGGTCAAATTCCGAGGGGCGCGCCGGATGGTCCGGGTGGGAGTGATAGAACCCCACAATGTCCATTCCTCTCTTCCGCGCTTCGTGCTCCGCACGTAGGTAATCCTTGGGGTCCACCAGGCTGCGGTTGCGCGTCGAATCTTCCGGCCCCGCTTCGTACGGGTTGGCTTCAGCCTTGTTCCAGGCGTTCTCGATCGGAAACACCTCCATCACCGCCCGGCAATCGCTCTGCTCCCGACCGAGAAGAATGCCGATGCATTCGTGCGGATAGGTCTCCGCTCCGTGCTGCTCGATCCGCTCCTTGTCCTTTTGATAAAGCTCAAAGCTCATACCCGAGTCGGAGGCCACCATCCTAATCGCCTCTCCGCTAAGAGCGAATGCTTCCGCTCGCCGACGCCCGCCGTGCGCTCTTCCTCTACCTTATTGACCATACAGCCTGGCGATCACCCAGGGCCCGACCGGACACTTTCTTGGTTCCCGCGTCGCGTGCCTTTCGAGTATCCATCCGCTGTGTGCCGCAACTAAAGTTCGCATATACTCGAAACAAGGGGGGGGGTTGCTCTTCATCCAACGCGCGCTGCGGATTGCACTGGGCTTGGCGCTGGTAGTAGCCGGGCTAGCCGGGTTGGCCCTGCCGATTCTCCCCGGCTGGATCTTTCTCATCCCCGGGCTCGTCCTGCTCAGCCGTGAGTTTCACTGGGCCAGACGCTTGCTGGGATGGCTCCGCAGGCGGTTCCCGCAAAGAGTGGCCAATGCCGCAAAAGAATTGTCAGCGCGCAACAGCCGCGACGGCGGGCTGG
>JBGPJR010000189.1:0-4521 GCA_041485545.1 Terriglobia bacterium | reverse complement strand
TGGCACCACGGAGGCGGCGGGCTCGGAGGCTTACCGGGCGTTCCACCAGGAGAGCAATTTCTTCTATCTGACCGGCTATGCGGAGCCCGGCGCCATCCTGCTCGTGGCGCCGCAGCCGGGAGGCAGTGGTGAGCGGGCCCAGCTGCCGGAGGAAATCCTGTTTCTCCCGTCGCGCAATCCCCGCGAAGAAGGCTGGACCGGGCCCCAACTCGATCCCCAGCAACCCCAGACCGCCGCCCGTCTGGGTTTCGCTGCGGTGCGCGACGCCGCCACGCTCGACGTCGAGTTGCGCCGCTACGGGAAATACTATCGAACGTTGTACACCCTGCTGCCCAGTACGCAGGACTCCGAGGAGGAGCAAGCGGCCGCGCGGGAGCGCGTAGGGCGATTGCGGAAGCTCCTGCCTGCTGCCGACGTGCGCGATGCGCAAAAGCCACTGGCGGGTTTGCGCCAGGTCAAGTCCGTGACGGAGCTGCAACAAATCCGCCGCGCCGAGGACTGCACCGTGGACGCGCATCTGGCCGCGGGCCGCGAGATTGTTCCTGGAAAATTCGAGTACGAGATTGCGGCGCTGGTGAAATACACCATGGAGCGCATGGGCTGCACCGTGACGGGTTTCGATCCGATCATCGGCGCCGGGCCGCACTCCGTCATCCTGCACTACACGCGCGCCGCAGGGCGCATGGAAGCGGGCGATCTCGTGGTGGTGGACGTCGGAGGAGAGTACGGCGACTACTCGGCCGATGTGAGCCGGACGTTCCCTGTCAGCGGGCATTTCACCGACCGCCAGCGGGAAATTTACGAGATTGTGCTGGGGGCGCAGAAGGCTGCGATCGCTGCCGTAAAACCGGGTGCTACGCTCTACGGCCGCAACGGACTGCATCAGATCGCTTATCAATACCTCAACACGCACGGCCAGGACCTGCACGGCGCGCCATTGGGAAAATACTTCACGCACGGCATCGGACACAGCGTGGGCCTGGATGTGCACGATGCCACGGATGACCCTGCCGTGGTGCTGCGGCCCGGCATGGTGCTGGCCATCGAGCCGGGGCTGTATCTGCCGGAAGAGAACATCGGCGTGCGCATCGAAGACAATGTTCTGGTGACCGAGGACGGCTGCGAGGTGCTTACCGCACGCCTGCCGCGCGAGCCGGAGGACATGGAGCGGTGGATGCAGGAGGGGAGGTCGCAATGAAGCGAAACCAGGCAGAAGGTCTGCCAATCACGCGCGCCACGGCGGGGCTGATGGCCTTGGCAGCGCTGCTAGCCGGATGCTCGGAAGTGCTGCGGATGCTCGGCGGCACCAGCTAGTGAGGCAACCGCTCGCAGCACGATCCACCCGGAAAGGTTCCCCGGTTCATTGACGGATTCCTCGAACGGCCTCTATAATCGAACTAGATCGTAGCGATGGGCACTCGGCGCCCCGGCGGGGCGCTGGCGGATCCTCCGCGAGACAAACAGGATTGGGAGAGGAAATGAACTTAGGAGCGACGCAGTTGCGCCCCGGAAACATCATCAAGCACGCCGGGGAGCTGTTCTCCATCCACAAAGTGGAGCACCGCACGCCGGGGAATTTGCGGGCCTTTGTACAGGCCAAGATGCGCAACCTCCGCACCGGAGCCCTGATCGAGCACCGCTTCCGCTCGGAAGACCGCGTGGAACAGGCCATGGTGGACGAACAGCAGATGGAGTACCTCTATAAGGACGGGGACGACTACCACTTCATGAACACGGAGAACTACGAGCAGATCCACCTGTCCCGCGAGGTCCTAGGAGAGAGCGCGCTCTATCTGATCCCCAACGTGCTGCTCAAAGTGCAGATGTACGAGGGCAGGGCCGTCGGCATCGAGCTTCCCATTACCGTGGACCTGCTCGTGACCGAGACGGAGCCGGGCCTGAAAGGGGCCACGGTCAGCAATGTCACAAAACCCGCCACGCTGGAAACGGGTCTGGTCGTCCAAGTCCCGTCCTTTATCAATGCCGGAGAAAAAATCCGCATCGACACGGCCGAAGGCAAATATCTGGAACGGGCCAAGTAATAGGTTGGGGGGGCCGGTTCTAGGCGGCCTTGGGTGTGCGATCCGCAGACTTCAGCAGCTCGATGGCGCGCTGGAGCTGGGTGTCCGATTTCGGCTGTGAGGATTCCGGAGGCTGCTGCCGGTTCTGCAGGGAAACGAACTCCCGCTCCTGGCGGACGACCACATCGGGGGTGACGCCATCGTCCTGGATTTCCTTGCCGGCCGGAGAGAAATACTTGGCAATCGACAGGATCAGCGCGGAGCCGTCGTCGAGTGGAATGACTTTTTGGATGGAGCCGATTCCGAACGTGGGCACGCCCACCACTTCGCCGCGATGGTTGTCCTGAATCGCCGCGGCCACGATCTCCGCCGGCCCCCCGGTGGATTCGTCAACCAAAACAACCAGAGGCTCGTCGGAGACCGCTTTGTTTGCCTCAGCGGTAAAGCTCTGCCGGGGATACTGCTGGCCTTCCAAGTACGCGATCAGCCCACGGCGAAGGAACAGATTCGCGGTCGCAACCCCCTCCTCCATCTCCCCCATGGCGTTGTCGCGCAGGTCCAGGACGAACTTGGTGGCGCCGTGTTGGCGCAGGTCACGAATCTTTCCGGCGATCCGGTCCGCTTCCCCTTTGGGAAACGCCGCCACGCGTAGGTAGCCGATGCCGGCCTCCACGGCACGCGCATCGATCTCCGCAGTGCGGCCGGCTTCGCGTTGCAAGGGAATGGGGAGCGGCTCCTGGGCTTGTTCGCGCACCACGGCCACGGTAACCGTCGAGCCGGCGGGCCCTTCCAGCCGATCGAGCACCTCTGCGTAGGACATCTCGCGGGTGCTGTGCCCGTCAATCAGCTCAATGCTGTCAAAGGGCTCCAAACCGGCCCGCTCCGCAGGCCCGCCCGGCAACAGGGACACAATCCTCGCAGATCCGTACTTCTTGGAGACCACCGCGCCGATGGAGGCTTCTCCCTGCGGGCCCTTCTGATATTCCTTATACTCCTCGGGCGTCAGGTAGCTGCTGTAGGAGTCCAGCGACTCCAGCAAGCCGTGCAGTGCGCCCTCGGTTACCTTGGAGAAATTGGGATCCTCGACGTAATCGGTTTGGATGCGCGAGAGCACCTCGCTGAGCACGGCCAGCGGCTGGTACGGTTCCTGAGAGTCCCGCACCTGGCCGAGCAGCGCTCCGATCAGCAACACCAGGGTCAGAACCGTGGAAAAAGCCACAACGATGATCTTGCCGCGCTCTCGCATCCTGCGCATCCTGTCCGAAAGATTAGTGCTTCCTGGAACTCGGCTCTATTATAGCACGCCCCTGCGATGCCGGGCGACGGCCGGCGGGCTGCGGGATCGCCGGTTTTCCCTTCGCCTGCCGTTCGGCGAATCCCTTCCGCTTGGCCAGCTTTTGGTTGATAAACCGCTGTTTCCCCATGATCGAAGCTCACGGCTCGCGGTAGCGCTGCGCGATGGGGAACCGGCGCCCGATGCCGAATGCCTTGGAGGTGACCTTCAAGCCCGGGGCAGCCTGCTGACGTTTATATTCGTTGCCGTCCACCCGCGCCACCACGTTGCGGATCAGCGCCAGATCGAACCCGTGCTGATCTGCAATCTGTTGCGGCGTTTGGAACTCTTCGATGTAGGCCTTCAGGATGACGTCCAGCACCTCGTAGGGAGGCAGCGTGTCGGAGTCCTTTTGATTGGGACGCAGCTCGGCCGAAGGGGGCTTGTCGAAGGTAGCCTGCGGAATGACCAGCCGGTCGCGGTTGATGAGCGCGGCCAGCCGGTAGACCATGGTCTTGGGAATATCGGAGAGAATGGCCAGCCCTCCGGCCATGTCGCCGTACAGCGTGCAGTAGCCCACCGCCAGCTCGCTCTTGTTTCCCGTGGAAAGAACCAGGGAGCCGAATTTATTGGACAGCGCCATCAGGAGATGGCCGCGAATCCGCGCCTGGATGTTTTCCTCCGTTACGTCGGCGGGAAGATCGGCGAAGGCCGGTCGCAGGGTCCGCAGGTAACCTTCAAAGATCTCTGTGATGGGCAGCACTAAGAACCGAATGCCGAGGTTTTCGGCCAGCGCACGGGCGTCGTCCAGACTTCCCTGGGAAGAGTACGGCCCCGGCATGCCCACGCCCAGTACATTCTCTTTGCCAAGCGACCGGACCGCGAGGGCTGCCGTGAGTGCCGAGTCGATGCCGCCGCTCAGGCCCACCAGAACGGAACGAAAGCCGCACTTGCTCACGTAGTCGCGTGTGCCCAGCACCAGGGCCTGCAAGGCGGCCCCGTCCGCCCCTTCGACTTGGGAATGCATCTCGCCCCGGTTTGTCGCCGTGTCGAAGAAGACCAGGTCCTCTTCAAACGAGACGGCGCGAGCTGCGACGCGCCCCTGCGCGTCCAGCACCAGGCTGGAGCCGTCAAACACCAGGCTGTCATTCCCGCCCACCTGGTTTACGAACAGTGCCGGCATATGGTAGCGCAGCGCAAAGGCACGCAGCATTTCCTCCCGCAAGT
>JBGPJR010000188.1:0-4601 GCA_041485545.1 Terriglobia bacterium | reverse complement strand
GGCGGAGATCTGCTGCGGCTGCTTGTCTTCCAGAACCTGGAAGTCTTCCTGGGTCAGGTCGGTCACCAAGCGGTTGCGGCTGTCGGTGACGATGAACGGCACTGTCACCTCCTCCACTAGGACGCGGATGGGCGGACCCTGGTCAGGCTCGGGATTCGCCGGAGCCTGCTGCGCTAGAAGTCCATTTTGGAAAAGAAGCAGCACAACCAGCAGGGTGAGAGGAATGGCTTTCATTGGTGTTGCTCTAACAAAAATTATAGGGGTCCCGCAGCAAAAGATCAAAGGAATCCGGCGGACTCCACCTTCCCTCCCCCCGGGGGGACCGGCATCGGTCGCCAGGGAGCGGCCACCTCTCCCGTTCCGCATCTTGCGCGCTTGCAACAGTTACTGGTGTTGCGCCAGCACGGTCTTGTCACATCGCGCCATCGGGCGCCGGGGCACACTCAGCGCTGTGTTACACTGCGGGAACCGGCCAGAGACTTAGCGAGGAGGGCTGTGGGCTTCATCGGATACGGCAGCGGTCGCGAAGGGGCCGATGAGACGGTGCGCATCTACCTGGAGTGCCAGGAGGAAGCGGTCTCGCAAGAGCCGGCGCGCCCCGGGCTCGGGAAGGTCTCCTACCGCGATGCCGTAGACGTGGTGTTCCCCGGCGGCGAGGCCCCTTGCCGGTTGCGCGGAGTCGATGACATTCTGGTATTGAAGAAATTTTACAAAGTGGTGTTCAGCCTGGAGGAACGCGCCCGCGAGCATGGCCATGAGTTCCGAGTGGTGTTTGCATCGCCACAGCGTCTCGTAGAGCATCTCGGCTACACGCGCAACGCCCGCGCTTTCAAGCCCGGAGAAGAGCCCCTGCTTCGAATGGGGGCATCCGTGGACCTGGCCGAGCAGGAGTGTGTTGGCGGAGCGTAGGAGGCGCGCATGAAGCTGTTGGTCACCGGCGGAGCCGGATTCATCGGCTCCAACTTTATCCGCTACTGGCTGCGGGAGCACCCCTCCGACCGCATTGTCAACGTCGACAAGCTGACCTACGCCGGCAACCGGCTGAACCTGGAAGGTGTGGGCGATAGCCACGAGCTCGTTGCCATGGACATCTGCGACCCGGCCGTGGAAGATCTCCTGGCGCACACGGATGCGGTGGTGCATTTTGCCGCCGAGACGCACGTGGACCGCAGCATTGATTCCGCCGAGGTGTTCGTTCGCACCAACGTGCTCGGCACCCAGCGGTTGCTTGACGCCGCGCGCTGCCACCACGTGCCGCTGTTTCTGCAGATCAGCACGGATGAGGTCTATGGTGCGCTCGGGCCGGACGGAGAGTTCACCGAAGAGACGCCACTGCATCCCAGCAGCCCCTACTCGGCGAGCAAGGCGGCGGCCGACTGGCTGGTGCATTCTTACTTCCACACCTACCAGATGCCCGTCATCATCACGCGCTGCTCCAATAATTACGGGCCGTACCAGTATCCGGAAAAATTTATTCCGCTCATGATCACCAACGCCCTGAAGGGGCTGCCGCTGCCAGTCTATGGAGAGGGCGCGCAGATCCGCGAATGGCTCCATGTGGAGGACCACTGCCGCGCGCTGGAGCAGGTGTTGCGGCGGGGCCGACCCGGCGAGGTCTACAACATCGGCAGCGGGCACCGGCTCACCAACCTGCAGGTTGCCGAGACCATCCTGCGGCTGCTCGACCGGCCGCGCAGCCTGCTCGAGTTTGTGGCCGACCGCCCCGGCCACGACTTCCGCTACGCCGTGAATTCGAGCAAAGCGCGGCGGGAACTGGACTGGCAGCCGCGCTACGATTGGGAAGCAGGCCTGCGCCAGACCGTCGAGTGGTATGAGAGCAACCAGCCCTGGGTTAACTCCGTGCGCGGCGACGGCTACAACCAGTACTATTCCCACATGTACGAGAAGCGCGACCAGTTTCTACGCGACCTGTAAGCTTTCCCCTCCCTGCAGCAAAGGCGCGCCTTCCCGCCAATCGAGCCGGAGTCGCAGCCGGGACTTTGCTATAATTACAGCGTGTTCCCACCAAGGGCCGCTAGACCGGGCGTTCGATTCGGCGTCTTGCTCGTCCTGCTATGGGGCACGAGCCTGCTCGCGCAGTTCGACGTGGGCTTGGTCCTGCCCTTTGAGAACCGCACCAAGGACCCTCAGCTCGACTGGATAGGCGAGAGTTTTGCAGAAACGATGACAGCCGACTTGGCCTCGGCGCGCCTGTGGATGATCGACCGCCGCGAACGGGCCACGGCCTTTGACGGCCTGGGGCTGCCGAACTCCAGCTTGCTGAGTAACGCCACGATCTACAAGGTGGCTGAGACGCTCGATGCCGACCAGGTGGTGATCGGGCACTACAATTACCAGGACGGAGTGTTTACCGCCTCGGCTCAGGTGCTGGATATGGTGGGACCTTCCTTGAGCCGGGAGATCACCGAATCCGGGCCGCTGAATTCGTTGCTGGAACTGCAGGGTGGCCTGGCTTGGCAAATCCAGAAATTGCTCCGGCCGGAGTACCCCTTTACCCGCGAAGACTATCTGGCCGACCGCGCCAACCCGCGCCTGGACGCCTTCGAAAACTATCTCCGTGGTTTGATCTCCAAGGACAAGGCGCCGCAGATTGCTTATTTCCGCGCCGCGCAGCGGCTGGACCCGCAGTTCACCAAGCCGTCGTTCGAGCTGGGAATGATTTACTTCCACGACCGGGACTACCAGACCACGGTGCTGTGGCTCTCCAAACTCCGGCGGGGCGATCCCGATTATCTGGATGCTAACTACTTTCTGGGCCTCTCCTATCTGTACCTCAACCAGAATGAGCGTTCGGCGGCAGCCTTCCGGGTCGTGGAGCAGCAGTTGCCAATGAATGAAGTCTACAACAACCTTGGCATCGTGCTGACGCGGCTGGATCGGCCGGGCGCCATTCAGTACTTTGAAAAGGCGGTCGCCAGCGATCCGACCGATGCAGACTATCAGTTCAATCTGGGCTACGCCTACTGGAAGCGCGGCCGTTACGCAGAGGCCGCCGAACACCTGCACCGGGCGCTGGCCGTCGCCGGGCGTCCGGCCGTTTGGCGCTCCTTGTACGACGAATGCGTCCAGAAGGCTCGGCAGCCGCAGGCAACCGCCGAGCCATCGAACGCGCTGCCGCAGAAGCCCGCAGGCAAAACGGCCAACTCTACGCCCGCGATCTTTCAAAACCTGGAGCGCCCCAAGGACCGCTATGATGGAGCCAGCCTGCGGCAGTTGCGCCGGCTGGCCCAGTTCCAGGAAGAGCTGAAGCACGCCAAGCTCACGCCCGTGGAGCATACCGAGCTGCACTTCCAAAGGGCCGAGCAGTTGCTGCGGGACGGCGACGAGCGGCAGGCCATCGAAGAGTTGCAGCAGGTGATCGACTACGATCCGGACGACGCCCGTCCCTACCGCGAACTGGCGGCCATCTACTTGAAAGCAGGACGCTACGACGAGGCCTCCAAGTTGGCGAACCGGTCCCTGCAGCGTGACGCGAGCCCCGACGGATACCTGCTGCTGGCTCGGACGTACCTGGCCCAGGGCAAGCTGAACGACGCGCGCGCGCAACTGGAGATCGTGACGAGACTGGAACCCGACAATCAGGCTGCGGCGGACCTGCTGAAGGACCTGGCGGCTCGCAGCGCCCCTTCCCGTCCTTAACGGGCCGTCCTTAACCGGACCGCCGGAAAATGCTGATGCCATTACTGCTTCCCATACTCGTAAGCTTCTGGTTCGCGCTGCCGACCGCGCAGGCAGCCCCGGCCCCGCCGCAGGTGCTGGAGATCCACCTGGACGGGATGGTGCATCCCGTTTCGGCCGAGTACATCACGGCGGGCATGCAACAAGGCATTGATAAAAAGGTTTCGCTCATCTTGCTGCAGGTCAATACGCCGGGCGGTTTGGATGATTCCATGCGACAGATCATCGAGAAGATTATCTCCAGTCCCGTGCCCGTCGCAGTTTACGTGGCGCCGAGCGGCAGCCGCGCGGCTTCCGCCGGTTTCTTCATTCTGCTTTCCGCCGATGTCGCCGCCATGGCGCCAGGCACCAACACCGGCGCAGCGCATCCGGTGATGATCGGCGGGCAAATGGATGAGGTCATGAGCGAGAAGGTCGCCAACGATGCCGCGGCCTATCTGCGCAGCATTGCCAGCAAGCGTGGCCGCGACGCAGCACTCGCCGAGAAGGGCGTCTTCGAAAGCAAGTCCTTCACGGAAGAGGAGGCGCTCCAGGGCCATCTCATTGACCTCGTCGCCTCCGACCGCGCGCAACTGCTTCAAAAGCTCAATGGCCACACGGTCAGGCGATTTGACGGCACCGAGCAGGTGCTGGAGCTTTCCGGGGTGCGGATTGAAGTCTACAACCCGTCGTTCCGGCAGACGTTTCTTTCCCGCATTATGGACCCGAACGTGGCGTTCATCCTGCTGATTCTGGGCATTCTTGGATTGTATGTGGAGTTTTCCCATCCCGGGCTGATCCTGCCGGGCGTGGCGGGCGGCATCATGCTGATCCTGGCGTTGTTCGCGCTTTCGCTCCTGCCGGTGAATTGGGCGGGCGCGGCGCTCATCCTGCTCGCCATTGTATTCTTCGTGCTGGAGGCT
>JBGPJR010000187.1:0-4605 GCA_041485545.1 Terriglobia bacterium | reverse complement strand
CCGGAGGCTGTGTATGGATGAGCTCCCGCACGCGTTCGGAGACCTCCTCCACCGATTCCACTCCCAGCGCCATGGCCGTGCGGCGGGGCGAGCCGAACGCGTTGATGAGGAGGGGGATACGGCTTCCTTTGACGTTTTCAAACAAGAGCGCGGGGCCGCCACGCTTGGAGATGCGGTCCGCAATTTCGGATATTTCCAGCACGGGGTCTACTTCAATGCCAATACGCTTCAACTCGCCCGACCGCTCCAGTGCCCGGATGAACTCCCGCAAGTCTTCGTATGCCAAGCGGCTCCCTTCGTAGGACAGAAACCAGGATTATAGTACGAATAGCCCGATCGAGCTGGGAGCTAGCCGCAATCCATTCGAGTCGCGTGCACGGATGCGGACTCCGATAGCGTACTGTCCCGAGCCGCCCTCGGGGATAAGAGCCGTGGCGACCGCCTGACCGTTTGCGCTCCGCCAGGGCGGGCTTTCGAGCAACTTTTTCGCCCGCCGGCGTGTTCCTATTAATGGAGGGCGATCCAAGAGGATACCAGCCCGTAGCCGGAACGGCTTATAGAACCCGGCGCAGCAGTACTGGATTAGGTAGGAGGAGCGATGAGAAGCAAGTTACAGATGACACTGGCGGCCGCGGCCTTGGCAGCCGGACTCGGGATTGGAGCTTGGGCGCTCCAGGCACCCGCGGGACCAGGGCCGGGAGCGCCGGGGTTTCCGGCAGTTCAGCAACTGATCAAGCAGCTGAACCTGACCGACGAACAAAAGACGGAGGTTCAAACTTTCCTGGAGGATGCTCGCAGTCAGGCGCAGGCCGTGCAACAGGATACTTCACTCACTCGCGGGCAAAAGATTGACAAAATGGACGCGATTCAAAAACAAACGCAGGACAAGATTCGCTCGATCTTGACTACCGAGCAACAGATGAAGCTCGAGGATCTGCGCAAGCAGGCTCAGGAACGGTTTGACGCCCGCCGCGAGCAGATGCAGGACCGCTTGCTGGAGCAGGGTGTGAAGCGGCTGAATCTGACCGATGCCCAGAAGACGACCATCAAATCGTACCTGGATGAGCAAAAGACGCAGGTGGATGCGGTGCGCAACAACACCTCGCTCACCCGCGAGCAGAAGATGTCGCAAGCGCAGGCCATCCGGCAGCAGACGGCGGAGAAGATTCGTTCCACGCTGACTGCGGAGCAGCAGCAGCAGCTCGATCAGATGCGGCAGAACGCCCGCAATCGCCTGGGCGGCCGCATGAGAAACGGCTTCCGCCCTGGCGGACCGCGACGCGGTGCGCCGGTTGGTCCTGCGGGCGCCGGCCTGAGCCTGTAATGAGAGTCCAGTCCGACTGTCAATCCTAAACCGCTACGGCCCCCCGTAAGGGGCCGCTTGCGCTTCTTTTCTTGCGACTCTCTCCCTTCTTCCACGGCCTCAGTCTGCAAGCGTATCCCGCGCTTCCCGGGGACGTCCGGGCATTCCAGGGCTTCCTGAGTCCTGCGCGGACATGGCCTCTCTTACAAAACCAGCATGCAGTCGCCGTAGGAGTAGAACCGATACCGCTCGCGCACGGCATGCTCATAGGCTTTGCGCGTTAGCTTCTGTCCCGCGAAGGCCGCGACCAGCATCAGCAACGTTGTGCGCGGCAAATGGAAATTCGTCAGCAGGCCGCCCGTGACTCGGAACTGGAATCCTGGCCGGATGAACAGGCGCGTCTCGCCCGATCCGGCAACGATCTGACCGTCGTGCTCTGCCGCCACGTGTTCCAGCGTCCGCGCCGTGGTGGTGCCCACCGCCACGATACGGCGTTTCTCGGCCAGCGCGCGATTGATCCGACGTGCCGCGGTTGCGGTAATTCTCCACGACTCGGGATGCAGTTGGTGATGCTCCGCATCCACCTCATGGATGGGTTGAAACGTCCCCAGGCTGACGTGCAGCGTGATCTCGGCGCGGCGCACGCCCCGCTTTCGTAGCGTATCCAGCAGAGGCCTGGTGAAGTGCAGTCCCGCCGTGGGAGCGGCCACCGAGCCGGGATGTTTTGCGTAGACGGTCTGATAGCGCAGCCGGTCGCGCGGCTCATCGGCGCGCCGGATATAGGGTGGTAGCGGAATGTGCCCAATCCTTTCGATCGCGCCCAACAGGGACTCTCCCGCAGGAAAGCGCAGCGTGCGCAGGCCGAACTCGCCGCGCCCGATCACTTCGGCTTCGAGCGGCGGCACTTGCCGGCCAGGAGGCGTTCTGACTCCGCGCTGGCGCACCGATGGCGCTTCAAACATCAGCTTCTCACCGCTGCGCACCTTCCGTCCCGGGCGGACCAGTGCCTCCCAGGTGCGCTCGTCCAACCTCCGCACTAACAGCACTTCGATGGGTGAGGTGAGGTGCTGATGCCGGGCCGGGTTGCGCTTTCCCACCGGCTGCGCCTGCAAGCCCGCACGACGCCCGAACAGCCGCGCAGGCACGACGCGCGAGTTGTTCAACACCAGGAGGTCCCCGTCAGCAAGATACTTCGGGAGTTCACGAACCACCGTGTCCAACAGCCGTCCGGCACGGCGGTCAACGACGAGCATTCGCGCGTCAGCCCGCCGCATTGCCGGGTATTGCGCTACCAGTTCCGGCGGCAGGTAGTAGTCAAACTCTTCCAGTTTCATGGCAGTCTCGAGTCCATGCTGCGAAGGACAGCAGGTCGCGCCGGAGTTTCAAGGAGCTTCCGGAAGGGGAAGGGAGCCGGGCGGAGAAGTTAGGGAATCCAGGAGTCTCAGTGCGCCCTGGCGGAGCAGGTCCTCGGCGACCGTGTTTCCGAGCGCCTCGGCAGCTTCCAATCCCTCGGCACCGGAACGGCCGTTTGCCGAAATGCACTCAGAGCCATCCGGCCGGACGACGACGGCCGTGAGTCGAATCTCACCTCCGTCGCGGAGCGCGTGGGCCGCAATGGGAACTTGGCAACCACCTCCCAGCCGATGCAGGAGCGCCCGCTCGGCCGTAACACAAAAGCGGGTCTCCAGGTCCTCTAACACAGCCAGAGCAGCCAGCGTCCGCGCATCATCGGCTCGCGACTCGATTGCCAATGCCCCCTGGCCCACCGCGGGACAAACCACCGTTTCTGCAAGGTACTCTGTAATCTGATCCGCCCATCCCATGCGGTGCATGCCCGCCGCTGCAATCACAATTGCTTCCAGTGGTCCGTCGCGCAGCTTGCGCAAGCGGGTTTCCAGGTTCCCTCGCAGCGGCTCGACCTGCACATCAGGGCGTTTCCTTCGTAGCTGCGCCGCACGGCGAACGCTGCTCGTGCCGATGCGCGCCCCGGCGGGCAGGTCGAAGAACCGACTTCCCCTCCTGCTGACCAGCGCGTCGCGGGCGTCCTCGCGGGCGGGCACCGCCGCCAGCACCAGTCCTGCTGCGATCTCGGTGGGCAAGTCTTTCAGGCTATGGACTGCGGCATGCGCGCGCTCATCCTGCAGGGCCTCTTCTAGTTCTTTCGTGAACAGGCCCTTGCCGCCGATTTCCGGCAGCGGCCGGTCGCGCATCCGGTCGCCAGTGGTGCCGAGCGGCAACAACTGCACGCGGCATCCGGGGAGCTTCTGCTCCAGTTCCGCCTTCACCCAACCGGCTTGTTGTAAGGCCAGGGGCGAGCGGCGCGTGACCAGAATGAGCGGGGAAGAAGGCAAATTGAGAAGCCCACGCCCGGGCGCTATTGTTTCAGATTAAAAATGCGTCGCACGGTCTCGACCAGAAGTAGCCCATCCGGGTTCTGCGCTAAAGCCTTCAGCTCGGTGATGGGCGAGTGCAAAAACTTGCTGACCATCCCTTGCGTTAGGGCATCCACCGCGGCACGTTGCTCCGGGCTTAAGCTGCCGAGCTGCGTCTGCACCTTCGCCATCTCCTGCTGCCGGATCTGCTCCAGCTGCGACTGCAAATCGACAATGGTCGGCACGACCTCCAAGGTCTTCAGCCGCCGCACGAACTTATCCACTTCCTGCTCGGCAATCAGTTCGCCACGCTGGGCTTCGCGCAGCCGTTCCTTTAGATTGGCGTTGACCACCTGCTGCAAGTCGTCAATGTCGTAAAGGAACAGATTGTCGAGCTTGTTGACCTCCGGATCGATGTTGCGCGGCACGGAAATGTCAATCAAGAACATAGGACGGTTCTTGCGCTCCGCGAGGAGCCGCTGAGCATCGGATTTCCGAATAATCAGGTGCGGTGCAGCGGTGGAAGCAAGAAGAATGTCGCACTGCGCCGCATAGTCGAAAAACTGCTCGTACGGAACGGCGCGTCCTTGGAGCTGCTCCGCAAGCTCCTGCGCGCGCGCCGCCGTGCGATTGGTGACGAAGATCTGCGCGCCCTCGTTGTTGAGGAGGTGCCGGGCCGCCAGTTCGCTCATCTTGCCCGCTCCCACCAGCACGATGCACTTGTTTTCGAGCGTCCCGAAAATCTTGCGCGCTAGCTCCACGGCCGCGTAGCTGACGGAAACCGCCGAAGCCGCGATCCCGGTCTCCGTGCGTACACGCTTGGCAACGCTGAAGGATCGCGTGATCGCTTCCTCCAGAAGCCCCCGCAGCGTCCCCGCAGCGCGCGCCGTGGCGTAGGCTGCTTTCACCTGACCCAGGATCTGCGTCTCT
>JBGPJR010000186.1:0-4621 GCA_041485545.1 Terriglobia bacterium | reverse complement strand
CTCCGGGCGCTCCGTGATCGTGGTCGGCCCGGAGCTGAAGCTGCACCAGTGCGGCCTGCCGAAAAAGATGGCGCTGGAGTTGTTCAAGCCGTTCATCTATCACCAGCTGGAGCTGAAGGGGCTTTGCACCACCATCAAGCAAGCCAAGGAAATGGTCGAGCAGCAGGACCCGGTGGTGTGGGACATTCTCGAAGAGGTCATCAAGGATCATCCGGTCCTGCTCAACCGCGCTCCCACGCTGCACCGGCTGGGAATTCAGGCCTTTGAGCCCGTGCTGGTGGAGGGCAAGGCCATCCAGATCCATCCGCTGGTCTGCACCGCGTTCAACGCGGATTTCGATGGCGACCAGATGGCGGTGCACATTCCGCTGTCGCCGGAGGCGCAGATCGAGGCGAACGTCCTCATGTTGAGCTCCAATAACATCCTGTCGCCCTCCAACGGGCAGCCGCTGGCGGTGCCCACGCAGGACATCGTGCTGGGTTGCTACTACCTCACCAAAGCCAAGCATGGCACCAAGGGCGAGGGGCGTGCCTTCGCCTATCCCGAGGAAGTGTTTTTGGCGTTGGAGGCCGGAGAAGTGGAAACGCTGACGCCCATCCGGCTGCGGCTTTCCGGGAAGGTCATTGACCTGACCAAGGCCTACGACGATCAGGACATTCTGCACACCGAACCTGTGACGTTCCAGAACCAGATGCTGGAGACCACGGTCGGACGCGTGATCCTCAACGATCACCTGCCGGAAGGGATGCCGTTCATCAACGGCCTGATGAAGAAGAAAGGGCTCACGCAGCTGGTTAACTACTGCTATCTCAACAATGGGCTGGCCACAACAGTAAAACTGCTGGATGAGGTGAAGCAGCTTGGTTTTCTGCACGCCACCAAGGCGGGCATCTCAATCGGTATTGACGACATGGTGATTCCTTCGGAGAAAGCGCCTTTGGTGGCCCACGCCAACCAGGAAGTCATGGCTGTGCAGCAGCAATACCTGGACGGCGCCATCACCAATGGCGAGCGCTACAACAAGGTCATCGCCATCTGGTCCAACATCACCGAGCGTGTGGCGGACGAGATGTTCGGCGCCATGCAGGAGATGGACGCCAAAGGCGAGGCCTTCAACCCCATCTTTATCATGGCCGATTCTGGGGCGCGCGGGTCCAAGCAGCAGATCCGCCAGCTCTCGGGCATGCGCGGTTTGATGGCCAAGCCGTCCGGCGAAATCATCGAGACACCCATTACGGCCAACTTCCGCGAAGGATTGACCGTGCTGCAGTACTTTATCTCCACGCACGGCGCCCGCAAGGGACTGGCGGATACGGCGCTGAAGACCGCCGATTCGGGCTATCTGACCCGGCGGTTGGTAGACGTGGCGCAAGACGTCATCGTGGGCGCGATCGATTGCGGCACCGTGGACGGCATTTACGTAGGCTCCATCGTGGAGTCCGGCGAGATCATCGAGCCGTTCCGCGACCGCATCGTGGGGCGCGTCTCGCTCGAAAAGGTCCGCGACTACGAAGGCAACGTGCTGGTGGATGTGAACCAGGAGATCACCGAAGATTTGGCCAACGCCATCCAGCAGGCCGGCATCGAGCGAGTCAAGATTCGCTCCGTATTGACCTGCGAAGCGCGGCGGGGCGTTTGCGTTATGTGCTACGGCCGCAACCTGGCGACGGGCAAACTGGTGGAACTGGGCGAGGCCGTGGGCGTGATCGCGGCGCAGTCCATCGGGGAGCCCGGCACGCAGCTCACCATGCGCACCTTTCATATCGGCGGGACGGCCAGCCGCATCGCGGAGCAGTCTACACTGGATGCCAAGAACAACGGGTTTGTGAAGTTCGTCGGCCTTTCATCCGTCCGCAATAAGCAGGGCGACTTGGTGGTGATGAACCGCAACGGCGCACTCTCCATCGTCGATGAGAAGGGACGCGAGCGGGAGCGCTACTCGGTGGTCTACGGCGCCCGGGTGAAAATAACCGACGGACAACCGGTTACGCTGGGTCAGGTCCTGGTGGAGTGGGATCCCTACACGTTTTCGATTCTGACGGAAGTGGGCGGGACCGTGAAGTTCGACGACCTGGATAAGGGGGTCACGCTGCATGAAGAGGTGGACGAGGTAACGGGCCTGTCTCGCTGGGTGGTCTCGGAATCACAGGAGGAAAAGCGCGAGCCCGCCATTTTGATTCGTGACGAGAAACGCGCCAAGCATTCCAAAAAATACCTCATGCCCTCTCGGGCGCACTTGATGGTGATGGAGGGAGACGAGGTGTTCCCGGGCGACGTGCTGGCGAAGATCCCGCGCGAGACCACCAAGACCAAGGACATTACGGGAGGCTTGCCGCGCGTCGTGGAGTTGTTTGAGGCGCGCCGTCCCAAGGAGCCCGCGATCATTACCGAGATCGACGGGGTGGTGCGATATGGCGAGGTGACCAAGGGACACCGCAAGATTCTGGTGCGGAACGACAACGGCATGGAGCGCGAATACTCCATCCCGCGCGGCGTGCACCTGAGCGTCCAGGAGGGCGAGCGGGTGAGCGCGGGCGAGCCGCTCATGGACGGCCCGCTGAACCCGCATGACATCCTGGCCGTGCTCGGCGAGAAGGCACTCCAGGCCTATCTGGTGAATGAGATTCAGGAAGTCTACCGGCTGCAGGGCGTCAACATCAACGACAAGCACATCGAGGTCAGCGTGCGGCAGATGATGCGCTGGGTCAAGGTAGAGGAGGTGGGCGACACCGAATTCTTGGTCGAGGAACAGGTGGATCGCTTCCGGTTCCGCGAAGAGAACGAGCGCGTGCGCGAGCGCGGCGGCAAGCCGGCGACTGGTCGGCCGGTGCTGCTGGGCATCACCAAGGCGTCGCTTTCCACCGACTCGTTTATCTCGGCGGCTTCCTTCCAGGAGACCACGCGCGTGCTTACCGAAGCCTCCATCAGCGGCAAGGTGGACCATCTTCGCGGTTTGAAGGAGAACGTCATCGTCGGGAGATTGATCCCGGCCGGCACCGGCCTGGCTGTGTACCGTAACTTCCGCCTCCTCACCGAAACGCCGCCGCCCGAGGAGCTGCGAGTCGAGGAAATCTTCGCCGCACCAGCCGCGGACGAGGAAGTGATGGAAGGAGAGCAGCGACCTCCGGCGTAATCGCTGCGGCGGCGGAACAGTCTGGGCCGGTCGGCGGAGTTCGATGAGCTGCAAAGGACCGCCTCGCCCAGCCGCTTGTCATTCGGGGCAAGTTCTGGCATACTGGTCCTTGGAGGGGTCGGCCGGTGGAGTGGGCGAAAGCCCACTTTTTTGTTAGGTGCAGAGTGAGCCGCCAGGACGTTTCGATCGACAGGATTCGCGAGATTGCCCAGCGGGTGGCAGCCTCGGAGGGACTGGAACTCGTGGACGTGGAGTTGCATGGCCGGGGACCCGGTTTGATGCTGCGAATTTTTCTGGACAAGCCAGGAGGGGTTACGCACGGAGACTGTCAGCTCGTGAGCCAGCAGCTGGGTACCCTCCTCGACGTGGAGGATATGTTTCCGGCGCGCTACACGCTGGAGGTATCCTCTCCCGGCCTGGACCGTAAGCTGATTAACCTTGGGGATTATCAAAGATTTGCTGGCAGTCAAGTCACGTTGTACTTACATATTCCGCGCGAGGGACGCCGCCGATTCCAAGGGCGGTTGATGGGCTTGCAAGAGGGAAAGGTTCAGATTGAAGTGGAGGGTGGCGCGCTCCTGGTCTCTCCGCAAGAGATTGAACGGGCCAACCTGGTGCCGGAGTTCCCCGATCCGAAGGCGCGGCGGGCCGCGCCGCCACGACGCCATTGAGGTAAAGAATGTCCAGTTTGCTGTTTCAAAGTATAGACCAGCTGAGCCGCGAAAAGGGCATCGAGCCCCGCATCATCATCAGCGCCGTCGAAGACGCCATTCTGGTGGCCGCACGCAAGTACTACAAGAGCACCGAGGACTTGCGCTCCGAGCTGAACAAGGAAACCGGACAAGTAGATGTATTCGCGGTGAAGAAGGTGGTGGAGACCGTTACGAACCCGCAGAAGGAAATTACCCTCGAGGAGGCGCGGAAGCTGGACCCACAAGCCGCGCTCGATTCCGAGGTTCGCATTGCCAAGCCCACCGACGTGTTGGGCCGGATCGCCGCGCAGACGGCGAAGCAGGTGATCTTCCAAAAGGTACGCGAGGCCGAGCGGGAGAACGTCTATAACGAGTACATCGGCAAGGTCGGCGAGATGGTTCACTGCATGGTGAAACGCCTGGAAGGTCCCGATATCATCGTGGATATTGGCAAGACAGAGGGGCGTGTGCCGCGGCGGGAGCAGTCGCGCTTGGAGAGCTTCCAGATGGGTGAGCGCATTCGCGCCATGATCGTGCAGGTGGACAAGGCGGCGCGCGGGCCTCAGGTGATCTTGTCGCGGGCCGATCCCAGGCTGGTGGCGAAGCTGTTTGAGATGGAGGTTCCGGAAATTTACGACGGCACCGTGGTCATCCGCTCCACCGCACGCGAGGCGGGAGAGCGCTCCAAGATCGCCGTGTTCTCCAAGGACCGCGACGTGGATTGCGTCGGTGCATGCGTGGGAATGAAGGGGATGCGGGTGCAATCGATCATCCGCGAACTGCGCGGTGAGAAGAT
>JBGPJR010000185.1:0-4659 GCA_041485545.1 Terriglobia bacterium | reverse complement strand
GAAGCTCAGCCGGCGCATCGCCACCAGCGGCGGAATGTCGGTGCGCCCGCCGTGCCGCAGGACGATGCCATCCACTCGCACGCGCACGATGGCTCCTTTGCCCTTTTCCAGCAGAGCGCGCAGCGGCGAGCCCAGCGACATCGAAACCTGGAAGCGGCTCCACTCCAGCTCACTGTTGAAGTGTGCGCGGAGATATGCGGCGGTTTGCTCTTTCAGGAACGGCTCGATGCGCTGCGCCAGGTAATAACCGGCGCCCGCCAAAGCCGCGACCACGAGCAAGAGTGTGCCGCCGATCCACAGAAGCCATCGCCGCCTGCGGGGCATTCGGCACCTCCTCAAGATTGGCATACTCGGAGCGGAACTCGACACCCAGCGTTCCTGCCGTCAATCGGTTGCGCCCAATTATAGCTTGCGGCCAGACGATTGCCACACCGGAGTTTGCCACGGGATGGAAGACAGCATTTGAGAACGAAATCGTTGCGCTCCTCGTCGTTCACCGGTTTGTCGTAACGTTGCCAGCGCCCTTCCGTCTCGTCTCCCTCAAGACTCCCGCCCGCTGTGCCGATGAGTGGGGAAGAGGCGGTATGGCTCCGCAACCGCGGCGCGCCGCCTTGTACCGAAGAGCAATCATGGGGGGCCTCATGCAGTCTGAGAGTCGTACCGTGCGTCGGTTCAGACGCACCGGCGGCAAGTCGTCGACAACATCCCGCGCTGGCAATTGCCAGCGGAGCATCTACAAAGCAGCGCCTTCTGCTCAATCTCTCCCGCACCGCAAGCACTCCATTGGTCTGCTGCTGCTCAGCACCGCTTTGGCACTCAGCGCCGCCGCCATGCCGGCACAGCAATCCGGATCAACAAACTTGTCGAACCTTGGCCTCGAGGAGCTCATGCGCATCCAGGTAGAGTCGGTCTCCGGTGCCGCGCGGCATCTTCAGAAGGGCACGGACGCTCCGGCCTCGGTCACCATCGTCTCGGCGGAGGAAATCCGCCGCTATGGATACCGCACCCTGGGGGAGCTGCTGCAAAGCGTTCCCGGCTTCTACCGCACCTACGACCGCAACTACACCTACGCTGCGGTGCGTGGTTTTGGGCGCACGGGAGACTACAATTCCCGCATCCTGCTCCTGTTGGACGGGCACCGGCTGAACGACAACATCTATGACCAGGCCCTGCTGGGCCTGGAGTTTCCCGTGGACCTGGACTTGATTGAGCGGGTGGAGGTGATCCACGGACCCAGTTCCTCTCTGTACGGCAGCAACGCCTTCTTCGCCGTGCTGGACGTTATCACGCGCCAGGGCGCCGCAGCCGATGGCCTCGAAGCCTCTCTCTTAGGAGCCAGTCAACGCACCAGCGGGGCGCGGCTCACGTTCGGCAAGACCTTCCCGCAGTTGGGAGAGATGCTGCTGTCCGCCTCGTGGCGGGACAGCCGCGGCAACCGCCGCCTGTTTTTTCCGGAGTTCGACGCGCCGGAAACCAACCACGGCATTGCCCAGGATGCCGACCGCGAACGATTGCATCAGTGGTTTGCTAGGCTGCAACTCGGCGAAGTGACCGTGCAGGGCGTCTATGGCGCGCGCCAAAAGGGCATCCCCACCGCCTCGTTCGGCACCGTCTTCAACGATTCGCGCGAGCGGTCGACGGACCGGCGCGGCTACCTGGACACCAGCTACGCGCACCGTTTTCGGAAGAACTGGGACCTGGCCGCACGCGTGTATCTGGACAGCTACATCTACGACGCGGACTACCCCTACATGTATCATCCGCAGACCAGCAATCAGGTGATTCTGAATCACGACTACTCCAACGGCGCCTGGTGGGGCGAGGAGGTGCAGCTTGCCAAGCCGTTCCTGTCCTCGCACCGGCTTACGGTGGGGAGCGAGTTTCGCGACAACTTCCGGCAAAAACAGAGCAACCTCGATTTAGAACCCTTCGTCGTCTACCTCGATTCCCGGCCGAGCTCCACCGTCTGGGCACTCTATGCGCAGGATGAATACGCCATCCGAAAGGACCTGCTCCTCAACGCCAGCCTGCGCCATGACGAGGACTCCGTCTTCGGAGGCACCACCAACCCGCGTCTGGGCCTGATCTACAACGGGCACGCCGGGACAACACTGAAGCTTCTCTACGGGACGGCGTTTCGCGCGCCGAACGCCTACGAGCTCTATTATGTCAATCCCGCCTCGGGCCTGCCCAATCCAAACCTCCGGCCGGAAACGATCCGCACGGCTGAGATTGGGCTCGAACAATACGTCGGCGAGCGGCTCTTGTGGAATGTTCGCGTTTTTCAGAGTCGCATCGCGCACTTGATCAACCAGGTGGATGCAGGGGGCGGCCTGCTGTACTTTCAGAACGGCGGGTCCGCCCGCACGACCGGAGTGGAGCTGGTCTCCGAGTTCCGCCTGCGATCCGGACTGGGCGGCAAGTTCAATTACACCTATGAGCACGCCATCGATCCTGGCAGCGGCGAATTGCTGCGGAACGCGCCCCTGCATCTGGCCAACGCCAATTTACTGGCCCCGCTGCTCGCTGGCAAGCTGACCGCAGGCCTGGACCTGCACGTTGTCAGCTCCCGGCAGACGTTGGCAGGAAACCCGGCCGACGCATTCGTGCTCGCTAACCTCACGCTGCTCAGCACGGACTGGCTCCCAGGGCTGGAACTCTCCGGAACCATCTACAACCTGCTGGACTCCCGCTATGGATATCCCGGGGGCGAGGAACACGCGCAGGATATCCTCTATCAGGACGGGACCACGGGACGGTTCAAAATCTCGTACCGGTTCGGTGCTGCAAGATAAACTCCCGAGCGGCGTTAGAATGACAATGGCGGAGAAGCGACGGTTGCGGAAGGATCACAGCGTGGGACCGAGGGGCACCGACGTGCCATCCCAGCGCCGCTGCCGGCGGATTGCAGTTCTGCTGTTCTGCGCCGGCTTTTGCCTCTGCCCGGAGTACGCCGCAGCGCAGTCGGTCGGGGAGTATGAGATCAAGGCCGCGTTCCTGTACAATTTCGCCCGTTTTACCGACTGGCCGGATGAAGCGGACCACCCGCAGGATCCGTTCACTTTCTGTATTCTGGGCGAGGACCCCTTCGGAGGCGGGCTGGAAGCGACCACACGCGGCAAGTCCGTGCACGGTCGCCCCGTAGCTGTGGAGCACCTCGGCACAGCGCCCGAGGGTCGGTCTTGTCGGGTTGTTTTCATCGCCCCCTCCGAGCACAAGCAGCTCGGCAAAATCCTGGATGCGCTCGACGGCTCCAGCGCGCTGACGGTCGGCGATTCGGAAGGGTTTTCCGAATCCGGTGTTATGATCAACCTCGTCGTTGAGGACCGCCAAGTCCGCTTTGAGGTGAACGCGGAAGCGGCACGGCACGCCGGGCTGCGGCTCAGCTCGCGATTGCTCGAGCTGGCCCGAGTGGTGAACGACAACGGGCGTTAGGTTATGAAACGACAGATCGATCCCGACCGCTTCCGCGTCGGCGAAGGCAAGAAGATCAAGCTCCAGGACTGGCCCACCCGCGTCGCACCCTTCTATAAATCCAGGCAGGAGTATGACGGCTGGCTGACCCAGCACGTCGAGCAGCTCAGCGAGCTGCAAAGCTTGCTGTTTGCGCACAACCGCTATGCGCTGCTCTTAATCTTTCAGGCCATGGACGCCGCCGGCAAGGACAGCGCCATCAAGCACGTCATGTCCGGAGTGAATCCCCAGGGCTGCCAGGTTTTTAGCTTCAAGCACCCCAGCGCCGAGGAGCTGGAGCACGACTTTCTTTGGCGCACCACGCGCTGCCTGCCCGAGCGCGGCCGCATCGGCATCTTCAACCGCTCCTATTACGAGGAGGTGCTGATCGTGCGCGTGCACCCCCAGATCCTGCGCAGCCAGGCGCTGCCCGAGGAAGTCGCCGGCGACCCAGACATCTGGAAGGAGCGGTACCGCTCCATCCGGGGCCTGGAGGACCACCTCTACCGCAACGGAACGCGCATCCTCAAGTTCCACCTGCACGTCTCCAAAGAAGAGCAGCGCAAGCGCCTGCTCCAGCGGCTTGAGGAGCCCGATAAGAACTGGAAGTTCAGCTTTGCCGATCTGGAAGAAAGGAAGTTGTGGAAGCAGTACCGCAAGGCCTATGAGGACTGCCTCAGCGCCACCAGCACGGAGCATTCCCCCTGGTACGTCATTCCCGCCGACGACAAACGCAACACGCGCCTGATCCTCTCGCAGATCGTCGTCAACACGCTGCGCGGCCTGAAGATGTCCTACCCCAAACCCACGCTCCAGAGCGCCCAGCAACTGCGCGAGGTCCGCAAGCTGCTCGCCAAGCCGTGAGCGCGTGACTCGTTACTTAAATGAAGGGACCAGCGCCCTTGGAGCGGCGCTTTTCGAAGAAGTCATGCAGTAAGGCGGCGCAATCCTCTGCCAGCACGCCGCCGGTGATGGCGATGCGGTGGTTGAGACGGGCATCGTCTGCAATACGGAAGAGCGAGCGCACCGCGCCGGCCTTGGGGTCGTCGCAGCCATAGACCAGCCGGTCGACGCGCGCCAGCACCGCGGCCCCGGCGCACATGGCGCACGGCTCCACGGTGACGTACAGCGCGCAGCCGGCCAAGCGATAATTCGCCAGCCGCGCCGCGGCCTCCCGCAGCGCGATGATCTCCGCGTGCGCGGTGG
>JBGPJR010000184.1:0-4672 GCA_041485545.1 Terriglobia bacterium | reverse complement strand
CAGTCCTGCCGACGCGCGACCTCGCGTTCCAACTCCTCGACCTCGGGCCCCAGGATAAAGCTCTGGCGCTCCAGCACCGCGCGAATGGCGGCATCGATTTCCTGACGAATCTCCTGGTACTGCAACGGCAGGTTGACGATGGGGATGGCGGGTGCGGTCACGGGAATCGGCAGGTGAGGGGTGCGTGTTATCGCCGCACCACCTCCAGGTCAGCTTGAGGAATCGTAAGCCGGTAGAGGGCTCCATCCGGGGTGGCCCAGAGTTCGATCTGTATTTCCTCCGTCACCGCATGGTAATGGTTCAACTCCCGGCTTTGGCCTCCGGTCGAAACCGATTCTTTCCCCACCAGCTGCAGCTGGATCGTGCCCGGGAGCGCCTCCTGGGGAACGAACACATTGAAGGGTTGCGATCCCCCTTTGGCCGCGTCGTAAAGACGAAGCAGCAGGGCGTAGTGATGGAAACAATTGGTGTCCAGCACGGCCAAGTCGGTCGAGGGAAGATAGAACCCCTCTTCCACTGGGTCGCCGGTACCGGTCGAGGAAACTAAGCTGGTCTCCGGCGAGCCGAATTGCACCGCCAGCTTGCCCGGCTTGGGAGATTTCTGTTCGCGAACGTACGATACGGGTCGCAGCGTGGAGTCCAGTTCCAGTTTCGACACCACAGAGACCTTGGCGCCGCCGCTCGGCTCGAGTTGCAATTCTCCGGAAGCCTCCCATCCGGGGCCGTCCGGGCGGATCTGGAAGCTTTCGGTTCCAATGCGGTGCTGGCCCGAAAGAATCTCAAACACCCCGCTATCCGAAGAACCGGGCGTTGGGGAAGCGGTCTGGGCGGCGCACGGTCGGGGAAAGTGCAAGACGGCGACTAGGAGTGCCGCCGAGAGCAGCCGGGAGGACCGCGATCGAATGGCTGCAGCACCTCCCGCACGCAGCCAAAGCGCAGTGAACAGCCTCATAACCAGAAAGTTCATTTCAGCAGGGAAGGCGAAAACGGATGATCCCGGCCGCCCTCGGACCGGCCGGAAGGGCGTTGCAAGTTGAAGAGCGCCAAAATCTGCTGAACCACTTCGCCGGGATCGCCCGGGCCGGTCTGTACCGTGTAGGCCGCCTGACGATAAAACGGCAGACGCTCTTCGTAGAGGCGCCGGAAACTGGCCTCGTCCCGGAACAGCGGGCGGTTGGAAACGAGCACGCAACGCATCAGCAACTCTTCTACAGGACATTCCAGCCAGATGGTAGCCGCTTGCACGCGTTGGAGCAACTCCAAATTCGGTTGCTGTGCGAAGGTTCCGCCTCCCAGTGCCACCACGCGTCCGCCCGCCGCGGGGATCTCTGCCACGATGCGGCGCAATAACTCCTGCTCGCGGCGGCGAAACGCCGCCTCCCCGCCCCGCGCAAAGATTTCCGCGATACTCCTGCCCTCTTCCTCCTCGATCAGCGTATCCAGGTCCACGAACTTCCAGGCCAGGCGCTGCGTCAGCAGTCTTCCCACCGTGGTCTTCCCGGAACCCATGAAGCCGACCAGAAACACTGTGGTGGAAGGAAGCGGCAGCGCCGAGGGTGCGGGATGCGTCATAACATGCCAGGAGAACGCTGGGCGGAGTGAAGCCGCTCCCGGCCCGCCACGCCTAGGGAACATTTCCGACTTACTGTGGGCCGGCGCCCGTGCGGGTTCCCTGCACCCGGATTGTACCACTGTAGGAAGTGACCTCGACCGTGGAGTCGCCGTTGTTGAATCGACCCTGCAGAAACTTGCCCGGCGAAAGGCGCCGGAAGGGGTTGCCCAGGGGCGTGGGGCGGAACGGAAGATTGCTCTCAATCATACCCTGGACGGCCCGCGCCGCTAAGTCGAAGCTGGCGTTGGCGGAAGCCAGAATGTCAATCGGGGAACTGTAGCTGTTGAGCACGTACGTGCCCGCCTGGCCGAAATCGCCTTCGTAACGAATCCGGCCAGAATTGGTGCTGGCGCGCAGTTCGGGACCGCTGACCTGCAGGAAGGTCAGATCTCCGCTAATGGATTCCGCTTTGATATGTCCCTGCGAGGACTGCATGCGGATGGCACCGTCCACGGTGTTGATGGTGATATTCCCGCTCACCTTCGAGAGAGCGACCGCCGTGCTGATTCCCCCGATGGTCAACCCGCCGTCTAGATTCTCAATGATGATCTCGCCTCGTTCGGAATCCACACGAACCGTGGCGTTGCGCGGCACATGAATCTCAAAATCCAGGCGCGCCTCCTGCGGGCTCAGCCCTTCCCGTCGGGGATGCGCCTGCACGGAGACCTTCTGTTCCCCGCCCATGATGATCACTTCCATGGCATCGGAAGCGGACTGGCCCTGAATGTCGATCTCATTGTGTTCCCAGCCCTTCACCGAAACCGTGCCGATATAGTTGCGAAGCAGGAACGAGGGGCTGGCGGTGGTGGGGAATTTCTTCTTGATGGTCTCGGCGGAAGCAACCGTGAGGCTGAGGCAGAGAGCGGCTGCGAGACAGGCCCACCCCGCGCCGCGCCGCCGCCAAAAGCCGCCAGTGAAAGTCGCGCTCCGTAGAACTGTTCTCATTGCACCATCGTCTCCCGCAGAAATTCTTTTTGCTGATAGGAATTTATCAAGCCCTCACGCGCAAACGGGTCGCCGGGATTCGCATCCAGGAAATCATTCCACTGGTCGATCGAGGAATTCACCTGGTTCCAACTGGACACAAAGACCGCGCGATGTTCCGGAGGCACCCGCTGCGCCAGCTCCGTTACATCCTGGTCGCTGCTGGAAGAGGCGGCCCTCTCCAGCGCCGCCGCTGGAACCGCCGGCGCCACCGCCAGCAGGGGCGGAGCTGCCGGAACCTGCAGCAGGTTGTGCAGATACATCACGGCGACCGCAATCAAGAAGACCGCAGCATAAGCCAGGCCCATGGGCAGGCGGGCGAACCAGCCCGCTCGCGGCGCCGCGGCGGAGAACCATCTTGGCTTCGGTTGGCGAATCAGCCCGTCCTGCTCCAGCCGCTGCCGGATTTGTGGCCACAGCCGCTCGGGCGGGTCATCGGAGAGATCGCGCACCGTGCGCACTTGGCGCGCCTGCTCCGTAATGTAGTGCAAATCCTCCACCATCTCCGAGCAGGAGCGGCACAGCTGCCGGTGCGCTTCCATGGCGGGCATCAGGACGGAGGAGTCCTCCAGCGCAGCCCATTCTCGTTCAAATTCCTGGCAGTTCATGACAGCTTCTCTCTCACTCACCCTGGCTTCACCGGCGCCTGGTCTCCCATCCAACGGCGCACCCGCTTCCTTTGTCCTTCAAGCCGACTCTTCCGAGGCCGGACTTGGCTTCAACTGCAACAACTCCCGGAGCCGCAAACGCGCCTTGTGGAGCTGCGATTTCGAATTGCCGACCGAGCATCCGATCATTCCGGCAATCTCCCGATGCTCGTAACCCTCCACATCGTGCAACTGAAACACGATCCGATAACCGGGCGGCAACGCCTGCATGGCCTTCTCCAGCGTCAGCCGGTCCACCGAGCCCGCCAGCATCGCATCCGGTGTGCCAATTTCGGGCGGCCGCGCGTCCTCCGAATTAGTCCCCGGGTCGTCCAGCGAAGAAGTCCACAGGCCCTTCTTGCGCAACCGCATCAGCACCAGGTTGACCGTGAGCCGATGCAGCCACGTTGAAAAAGCCGCCTCTCCGCGAAACGTTCCAATCTTGCGGAACAACTGCAGGAACGCTTCCTGGGTCAAGTCCTCCGCTTCGGCCGTGTTCCCGGTCATCCGCAAACAGAGCGAATACACACGCCGCTTGTGGGCGTGGTACAGGGCTTCGAAAGCAGCGCCGTCTCCCTGTTTCGCATCTGCAATCGCCTGAGCTTCCGCGCTGTGTGAGACATCCTGGGAACTCGGATTCAAGGCTGCCTACTCAGGCAGCATCCGCTTTACACAAAGTCAGATGCTCTCCTATCCCTTGCGGTTGTATGGAGTTGCTGCCGCCAGAGCATTTCTTGACCCCAGCCGCTCCCCGGTTGGGAGGCTCAGCGGGTGGCGCCCCCGGAGGCCGCGCCGGGCCTTGTCCCCCCCTGGCTTGCCACCGCGGGTAAGATGGCCTTGGCAACCCCCATGTTTCCAGTAAAATCGTAGACCCGCAGCGTCAACAGGTGTTCCTGTCCGTCGACGGATGGGAGCTGGACCGTAAAGGTCTCCTGCTGGGAGTCCACAATGCCGTCATCGGATAGTGCCAGTTGCGGGTCCGCGGCGTCCAGAGCGTACTCGGCCCGTGTCAGGACGCTGGCGCCGTCGGAAGCCCGGAAGCGCACCGTAGCTCCCGAAGCGGTCCTGGAGGCGCTCAACACCTCCACCTGCGGAGGTGTTGCGTCCATGATGAAGGGTGCACTGATCCGCTCCGCGGTCATCGCCGTGGCCGCCGGGTTCTGCCCCGCATCGGATGCCACCACGCGGACTCGGTAAGTTCCGTCCGGCAAAGCGCCGGAGCTGAGCTGGAAGTAGTTCTGCTGCAGGTCGTCCTGCAGGAGCTTCCATTCCATCTCACCCTCGCCGCGGAAATAAAGTGCATAGGTCAGCTCGTCCTGATCCGGGTCTGAGGCCAGCCAGCTAAGGTCCACGCCGCGCGAGGGATTGGCGCGAGCCGTTGCGGACACCCCCGAAAATATTCTGCTGGCGCCGCCGGCGGAGGTCGCTG
>JBGPJR010000183.1:0-4685 GCA_041485545.1 Terriglobia bacterium | reverse complement strand
GCGCCAGCTCGGCCGCGTGATAAATGTTCTGACTTTGGAGGAATCTTCAGCCGAGGGCACGGCTGCCCTGAGTGATAACTATCTGAAGGTCGTCATCGCTGGGGAGCGGCTGCCTCCCAACCGTTGGGTTGAGGTCGAGGCGGTAGCAGTACCTGAAACGGGGCTGATCGCACGCAGCACGCGAGGTTCCTCACGCCCTCCGCATGTCATCGCCTTCGATGATGACCTGGGCCAGGGCGTAGCTGTCGGCGTGGGTTAGAGAAACCATGATGCGCGCGCCACCGAGGCTGCGGTAAATCTCCAGCGCCTTTCCGGTCAGATTCAGGCTCGGCTTGCCGCTCGCTCCATTGGAGACTTCAAAGTCGCGCCAGGTAACACCGCCCCGCCATCCTGTCCCCAGCGCCTTCATGGCCGCTTCCTTGGCGGCAAAGCGAGCCGCAAAGCGCTCGTAAGAATTCCTGTGCCGCTGGCAATACTCGATTTCAACAGGGGTAAAGACACGCTGGAGGAAGCGCTCGCCGTGCCGCTCGATGGCTTCCCGCACGCGCGCAACCTCGGCGATGTCCACTCCCACTCCCAGGATCACGAGCGCATTTTGACCGAAAAACGGGGCGAAGTATAGGATGGAATGTGAGACACAGCATGCCCCGCAAGCCTCCCAAGCCTCCTCCACCCTCCGCAGATGCCTGCGCTTACGCGACCATCTCGCTGCGTGCCCCGGCGCTGGCAGCTCTGCCGTGGCTGGTGCACGGCTTCAGTACGCGGCTGGGCGGGGTCAGCCAGCTCTCCGCTAACGGGGACTCGGCGGGAGAGCTGAACCTCGGCAATGTGGCCTGGGATACTTCTGCGAATGTCGCAGAAAATCGCCGCCGCTTTCTGGAGGGCTTGGGAGCGGACCACATGCGGCCGGTGCTGCAAGAACAGATTCACTCCGACCTCATTCGAGTCCTGGAGCGGCGCCCCGCTCCCGCGCAGACACTGCGGGGAGACGGCCTGATCACGGCCCAGCATGGCTTGCTGCTGTCCATCCTGGCGGCCGACTGCCTGCCGATCCTGCTGGCGGACACGCGGCAGCGCGTGGTTGGCGCGCTGCATTGCGGCTGGCGCGGGACGGTACGCCGCCTGGCGCAGAAGGGCGTGGGAGTCCTGCGGCAGCGTTTTGGCTCCCGCCCGAAGGACCTGCTGGCCGCCATCGGTCCGGGCATCCGGGTCTGCTGCTATGAAGTGGGCGAAGAGGTGGCTGCGGAATTTGAGAGCCAGTTCGTTTACGCGCAAGCTCTGCTGACCTCGCTTCCCAAGCAGAGAAGCGCCATCGAGACAAAGTATGCTCTGCTGTTTCAGAGCCCGTTTCGTCCGCTGCCCGCGCGCAGCGCCCGCAGCATCCACCTCGATCTGGTGGAGGCCAACCGGCGCCAGCTGCAGGAGGCGGGATTATCTTCCGGCCAGATTTTCTCCGAGGCCCCGTGCACCAGCTGCCATCCGGAGTGGTTCTTCTCGCATCGCCGCGATGCAGGCCGCACGGGGCGCATGATGGGCGTCATCGGAGTCCGGCCCTAGCGCCGCGCCCTGACGGGAGTCAGTCCAAAAATCCGCTCCGGCGATACGCTTCGAGTCCCCTTTGCAGGTCAAATTCCGGCACAAAGCCGAGCTGCTGTTTCGCCAGCGCCATGTCGCACTCCGTGTGGCTCTGGTAGCGATCCGCATAGGGGTTCTCGATATACTCCGGCTCGCGCCGCACGTCGAGCAGCCGGTTCAGACGCTCCACCAGTTCGTTGAAGGAAACCGCCGTGCCGGAGCCGCAGTTCACCACACAGCTTTGCCGGGCCTCGGCCGCCATCAGATTCGCGCGCACGGCGTCGTCCACATAGAGGTAGTCCCGCTTCTGCTCGCCATGCCGGAACAGACGCGGATTGCCCTTCTGCATCTGCTGCGCAAGCTGGAAGATCATGCTGGCGCGTTTGCCTTTGTGATTCTCGCGAGGGCCGTAGACGTTGCAGTAGCGCAGCCCGACGACAATCACATCGGGATGCTCGCGGGCAAACTGCGCGGCGAAATCTTCCATGAGCTTCTTGGAGAGCGCATAAGGATTGAGCGGGTGGAGCGGGCCGTCTTCCCTGTAGGGCGCCGGGGCGTCGCCGTAGACCGCGGTGGAAGAGGCGTACACGATGCGGCGGCAGCCTTTCTCGGCGAGGCGGCAAAACAGCTCCTGAGCCGATTCCACGTTGGCGCGCAACATCTCGCGCTCGTCCAGGAGCGTGGTGTTGTTGATTGCCGCCTGATGAAACAGACGGTCCACCTTCCCAATCGCCTCCCAGTCAATGCCGAGGAAGCTGGGCTGCAGGTACTTGCCCCGAAAGCCGGGGATCTGCTGCTCGGCGTCGTGTCCCGTGATGAGCACCTCGTGCCCGTCGCGCAGCAGCCGCATCACCAGATTGGAGCCGATGAAGCCCGTCCCGCCGGTTACCAGGACTCTCATGCCCATGCTTTCCCTTTCGCGCGGACCCGCCGCTAGACGACGGCGGTCTCCATAGCGGTCAATTGTGCCAGCTTTAGCTGGCCGCAGGCGGCGAAGATGTCGCGCCCGCGCGGCTTGCGAATGAACGCGGCGATCCCGCTGCTCTTCAGGACCTGCTGGAACTCCAACACACGAGCGTCCGGCGGCGTCCGGAACGCCAGCTCCGAGCCGGGGTTCAGGCCGATGAGGTTCACCTTGCAACGCATTCCCCGGATCAGTCGGGCTAAGCGTTTCGCGTCTTCCGGCGAGTCGTTCACGCCTTCCAGCAGAACATACTCAAACGTCAGCTTCTCGCGGGAGCGCAGCGGAAACTCGCGGCAGGCGCGGAGCAGCTCGGCGAGCGGCCATTTGCGGTTGAGGGGCATGAGGCGGTCGCGCAGCTCATCGGTGGGAGCGTTGAGCGAGACGGCCAGTTTGGGCCGCACCGGTTCGCTTCCCAGCCGCTCGATTCCCGGCACGACGCCCGCCGTGGACAGCGTCATCCGCAGCGGCGAGATGCCGATGCCTTCCGGATCGGCCAGCAGCCGGACGGCCTTTAGCACGTGGTCATAGTTCAGCATGGGCTCGCCCATCCCCATAAACACCAGATTGACGCGCTCGTCGGGCGCGATACCCTTCTCCGCGCTCAGGCGCAGCACCTGCCCGACGATCTCGCCCGCCGTCAGATTGCGGGTGAAGCCCATCACTCCCGTCAGGCAGAATTGACAGTCCACCGGGCAGCCCACTTGCGTGGAGATGCAGATCGTCCGGCGGCGCTCCTCCGGCATGAAGACCGCCTCCACTTGCTTCCCGTCGCCGAGCCGCAGCAGGTACCGCGCGGTGCCGTCGGCGCTGTGAAAAACCTTTTCCACCTCCGGCAGCCCCGCCTGGAATTGCTGCTCCAGCCGGCTGCGCAGCGAGACGGGGAACGCTGTGATCTTGTTGAGGTTCCACTGCCGCTCGCGATACAAGGCGCGATAAAGCTGCCGCCCGCGATACCGTGCCTCGCCGATGCCAATCAGCAACTCCTCCATCTCCTGGCAGGTCAGACCAACTAGCTCCCTCTTGCTCATGGATCCAGTCTAGCAGACCATCGAAACGGGAAGCCTCACGAGCGGACAAGCCGATATAGTCTTTGTGAGTGCGGGAGCCTGAAGAGCATTCAGCCGCTGTAACTGGTTTGTTACAAAACGTTTCGCGGTGCCTAGTTCCTCTTGACGGGAAGCGTGCGCTAGCCGATGCTACCAGACGGACGCAATTTTAATACGCATTCATTTATTGATAAGGATTCCGACCGACGGGCATCTTGCCTGCGGGCGAAACATGCAGAAAACAAAGAGAGGAGTGTGTTTGTGAGCAAAAAATTCCTGTTATTGACGGCAACATTCTTGAGCCTGCTGTTGGGACTTGTCGCAAGTCCAGCCTTTGCCCAGAAGATCACGGTGGGCGGCGGCGTTAAGGCAGGCGTGAATCTAGCCAACATCCACGTCGATCCAGAGGAACAAAGCGACAAGAAAGTCGGAGGGGTCTTTGGAGCGTTCCTCAACGTCGGCGACGAGAATGACATACTCTCGTTCCAGCCCGAGCTTCTCTATTCGATGAAGGGGGCGAAATTTAGCGACGGCAGCAAGGTCAAGGTAAACGTCTTCGAGATTCCCCTCCTTATACGTGCGAATCTGACGAAGGAGGGCCGGGCGCGGCCCTTCGTCACGATTGGGCCCGCTATCAGCTTCCGGAAGAGCATCAAAGGAGAAGATCCTTCATATATCCAGCAGATGATTCTTACTTCAATCAATGCCCCTATACGTATAGGACGTGCAACCGTTTTGCCCGGAGATGTTGTTCTGGCAAAGAAATTTGGAGTGATTTTTATTCCTGCCTTCCTGGTGGAAGACCTTGTGCTTACTTCCGAGTTTACAAAACTCCGCGACGAATTCGGACATCAGAGATTACGCGAGAAGAAATATCTTGCTGGTCAGATAGATAGTCAATGGTCTGATGAAATTAAAAAAGACTTTTTAAACTGGCTTAATAATTATCCCGGCAAGCTACCAATGTCAAAAGAAGAACTTGATAACTATCTGAAAGAAAGAAATTATTAATGAATTTAAACTATTACCGCTAAGACACAAAGACTCAAAGTTCACAAAGAAGTAAGTTAGTGACTTTTACTTCGCGCAACTTTGTGCCT
>JBGPJR010000182.1:0-4763 GCA_041485545.1 Terriglobia bacterium | reverse complement strand
CCCCAGCTAGAACGGGACTGCAGGGCATACAGCGGAAGAAAGACTCCCCATGCCCGGCTGGGCTGCTGGTAAACAATTGGTGGTGCGCAGATGAGCAGTGATTCAAAGCGCCCGGCCCGGCATTCCAGCTCCAGGCGGTAATAGCCTGCCGCGATGCGCCGTGGAAGCGGAACGTGCTGGATGACTGATCGTTCGCCTTCCGGAGCTTCTTTGATCCGAAGCGTCTCTAGGCGGAACTCCCACACGGTCTCCGCGCCGTCCTCCGAACGCAGTTGACAGCGCGCATATCCCCGCGCGCGGCTCGCGGGCAGGCGCAGCGCAACCTCGGTGGGCTCGCCTTGCCAGACTGCCAGGACCGGCTCGATGGAGGTTTGTGCCCGATGGCGGGCGCACTCTCGTAGCACCCTTGGCACGTCGGCAACGCCGCCGAGGGGCGCGCCGAGCGAGCGCAAGGCAGCCAGCAGAGATTCCGCCGAAGCCCTCCGCCGCTTGTGAAAAATGTCGGTGTAGGCCGTCTGGATCCCGTAGAGCGAGGCCAGCCGCAACAGAGCGGCGGAGGGGGATGGGCTGGGGCTTCTCATGCGGCGCTGCCTGCGGCGTGAATCGGCGAGCGATTTTCAGACGGACTCTGGGAGCCGCGCCACATACGTGCACCGGGCGCGCCGCCCATTTTTCATTTTTAGAAGGCAATCCAGGAGAGGTCAAAAGGGCCGATGGAGCAGCGCCGTGGAACGCTCGCAGGAGGCGCGGCATTTGCTTATTTGGTTTCCTGAATGATGCGGGCCAGGAATTTCTGCTGCTGACCCGGTGTACGCAGCTCTCCTTCGATCATGGCGAAGAAATAGGCGTCCAGGATTTTCGGATAGCGAGGGGTTCCGGGCTTGACCCCCAACTGCTGCACATCCTTCTCCGGCAGGTGCAGGCGCAGCGGCAGATACTTGGTCAGGTAAGCCTTGAGCCGCGCCTGCACTTTGGCCTGCGGGTAACTCACCAGCAGGATCAGCAGCGTATCCGGCGAAGCATTGGAAAGCATCTGGAACAGCTTCGTGGGCGTGCTTCCGGCCTTCCCCTGAATCTCCTTGGCGAGACGTTTGGCTTGCAGTTCCTCCTTTTGGGAAAGGTCCCACTCGGTTTTCTTCACATGGATGCGCTGCAGCAGCTGGTTTTGATCCTTTGCGGGGAGCTTGCCGCACAGCAGACGGAGGAACAAGGAGAAGGAAGGTGCGCGCAATCCGGCGTGGCTCAGCGATTGAGAAGCCTTTCGGGCGCGGGCAAACAGCTGCCAGTTCAACGCAGTGCCTTGCAGGCGAGGGCTCAGGACGCGCAACAACTTCTCCTTTTCAAGCGCCTTTAGCACCTCTGCAGGATTGCGTTCAAGGGCCAGCTGGCGCAGCTCCTGTGCCAGAGAATCGCCGGCCGCCTGCTCGGCCACACCCTGCTCGCGCGCGCTCTGAAATTGCTGGGTCGTCTTGGGATCCCAGCTAAAGCCCAGCCGGACCCGCAGGCGCACGGCGCGGAACATCCGCGCCGGATCGTCGAGAAAAGCCCGGTTGTGCAGCGTGCGAATCTCTTTCTTTTCGATGTCGGCCAGGCCATTGGCGGGATCGAGCAGCAGCCCCCGCGAGTTGGGGTTCAGCGAGAGCGCGATGGCGTTCATCGCGAAGTCGCGCCGCTTCAGATCCTGCACGACGGTGCCGGGCGCTGCGACGGGCGGAACGACCGGTTGGGGATAGGTCTCCGACCGGGCCTGGGAGACGCTTCCCAGCACGCCGCCGGGAAATTGCAGCTCTGCCGTCTGGAGCGCGGCGTTCTGCCACAGGACCCGCGCGCCGTGGTGGGTCAGTGCGGGCAGCAGTTTCAGCGCCTTGCCTTCCACGACAAAGTCCAAGTCGTCGATGGGCAGGCCCGCAATCAGGTCGCGAACGGCGCCGCCGGCCAGATACAGGTTCAACCCCTGGGCGGCTGCCGCGTTCTGCATGGCGGCGAGGACCTGCCACTGCTCCGGGCTGACGCGGCTTTCCATCAGGAAGAGGTAGTCGCTCATGGACGAGTCCGTTTCAATGCGAGCATCAATGGGCGCGGGGATGATGCTGCTGATAGATCTCCTGCAAACGAGCGGCCACCACGTGCGTATAGATCTGCGTGGTGGAGATGTCGGCGTGGCCCAGCATCACCTGGAGCGAGCGCAAGTCCGCGCCGCGCGCCAGCATGTGCGTGGCAAAACTATGCCGCAGCAGGTGCGGCGTAACGGGTTTTGGAATTCCAGCTTGCCGGCCATAACGTCCGAGCAGCCGCCAGATGCTCTGGCGGGTCAGCCGCGTTCCCCGCCGGCTGACGAACATCCAGGGGCTCTGCCGGGCGCCGAGCAAGCGGCCCCGCGCACCGGCCAGGTATTGCTCCAGCGCTGCGATTCCGATCTTGCCCAACGGGACGATGCGCTGCTTGTTGCCCTTGCCGAGCGCCCGCACCACGCCCTCCTCCCGATGGACATCCGAGAGGCGCAGCGCAATCAGTTCCGAGACGCGCAAGCCCGTGCCGTAGAGCATCTCCAAAATAGCGCGGTCACGGAGGCCGCGCGCAGTGCTGTGGTCTGGCGCCTCTAGCAGCGCTTGCATCTCTTCCAGACTGAGATGCTTGGGGAGCACCTTCCAGGTGCGCGGCGACTCCAGATGCTCGGTCGGATTGGCGGCGATGATGCCCTCACGCTGGAGATACCGGAAGAACTGCCGCAGCGTAACAATGTGCCGGGCAATGGAGCGGCTCTGCAACCCGGCGCGGTCTAGGGTTAAGACGAATCGGCGGATGGTCACCACGTCCAAGTCCTTGGTGCCGCGGTTCTCCTGCTCCAGGAACAAGCCGAACTTGTTCAGGTCTCGCGCGTAGGCCTGGACGGAATTGTGGGCCAAGCCCTTTTCCACCCGCAGGTAGTTCAGGAAGGCGGCAATCTGGCCCCGGATTTTGCCCTTCGTGGCCGGCCCGGTCATCGGTAGGGGGCGAACCTAACATCCTTAATATCAGAAGGTTACCAAGCTGTCAGCATTTGACAGCAAACGCAGGTCATACTAGCATACGTGCGCTACACTGTAAACGGCAGTCTTCGCAGGTTTCCACGGTAGCAGGAAAGATACCGCTCGATTCTCGCAGCGAAACGAATGACCAACATCAGGTTGGCTATGGAAAGGACCGTATGAAACTGAGAGAAATTGCGGCACGGCTGGGGTTGAAGGTGGATGGGAACGCGGAAGTCGAAATCTCCGGCGTGAACAGCCTGGAGCAGGCCGGGCCGGGCGAGCTGAGTTTTCTGGCCAATCGAAAATACACCGCGCTGCTGAAGAAGACGCGCGCCGGAGCCGTCCTGCTGCCGAAGGAATCGCCCGCGCTGCACCTTCCCGCCATCCGCTGCGACGATCCGTACTTGGCTTTTGCCAAAGTGGTGGAGCTTTTCTACCAGCCTCCGGCGCCGCCCCGCGGCATTCATCCCACGGCCGTCATCGCACCGTCGGCGCGGATCGGGCCGAACCCCAGTATCGGCCCGTATGCGGTCATCGAGGAGGATGTGGAACTAGGGGCCAATGCGGTCCTGCGGAGCCACGTCGTGGTCTACCGGGGCGCCCGCATCGGCGACGACTTTTACGCACACAGCCATGCGGTCGTTCGGGAATTTTGCAGGATCGGCGACCGCGTCATTCTGCAGAACGGAGCCATCATCGGCGCGGACGGCTACGGGTTCGCCAAGCAAAGCGACGGGCGGCACTACAAGATTGTGCAATCGGGCGTTGCCGTAATCGAGGACGACGTGGAAGTGCAGGCGCACTCCTGCGTGGACCGGGCCACTTTCGGCGAAACCCGCGTGCGGCGCGGCGCCAAACTGGACAACCTGGTGCAGGTGGGCCACGCCTCCGATGTCGGTGAGGACGCCATTCTGTGCTCCCAGGTGGGTCTGGCGGGAAGCAGCCGGCTCGGACGAAATGTCCTGCTGGCCGGGCAAGTGGGAGTGGCCGGGCATTTGACGCTCGGCGACAACGTCGTGGCCACGGCGCAAACCGGCATTCCGCACGATGTGCCCGCCAACACCATGGTCTCCGGCTATCCGGCTATCGAGAACAAGCTGTGGCTCAAGTGCGCCGCCGTCTTCAATAAACTGCCGGAGATTCATAAGCTCGTCCTGCAACTGAAGGCCGAGCAGAAAAAACGCTAAGAGCGCGTATGGCCTTAGCCACTTTGCCAGATCAGCGCAGTGCGGCCCGGGGAGCGCTTTCACCGGAGGACCGGCTCTGCCTGCTGCTGGCCCGAGGCGGTTTGGAGCCGCATCTGCGGGAGGAAGCGGCGGGGCTGCTCGCTTCGCCGCTCAAGTGGGATCGTGTTCTGGAGCAAGTACGGGTACACGAGGTGTATCCGCTGGTGTACCGCAGCCTGCAGGAGTGGGGCTTTGCTGGCGTTCCGAAGGATTTTCGCAGGGAGTTGGCCAGCCTGTTCCAGATGAACGCGCTGCGGAACGAGCTGCTCGCTGCGGAACTGGCGGCGCTGTTGCGGGCGCTGGCGGCCGCGGGCATTCCAACGATTTCCCTAAAAGGCATCTATCTGGCGGAACTCCTTTATGGGGATCGCAGCCTGCGCGTGTGCGCGGACCTGGATCTTCTGGTGCCGCCGTCGCGCCTGGCAGAGGCCTTCGCGCTGCTGCGGGCGCGAGGCTATCAAGCCGCATTCCCGCGGTGGGTGCTGACGGAGCGCATGATGCGCAACAGCATCGAAACGACGCTGTG
>JBGPJR010000181.1:0-4797 GCA_041485545.1 Terriglobia bacterium | reverse complement strand
ATCGAGCGGAATGCCCCCCAGCTCCCGGGGAAGGCCAACCGCGCGGCCAATCTCGTCGTGTACCCAGCCCATGGCCAGTTCATCGGTGCCCATGTCGGGCCCCGGGATGTAATCGGTGAGGCCGGCAATGGCTCCCGCAAAAGCACGGACGATTTGCTCCTTATCGCGAAAAGGCATTTTCGGGTCACCAATAATGACCGCTTTCCCGCCACCGTGGGGCAGACCCGCAGCGGCATTTTTAAGCGTCATGGCACGCGCCAGCCGGAAGGCCTCCTCCGTGCTCACATCGGCTGCCATGCGGACGCCGCCCATGGCCGGGCCGCAGGCCGTATTGTCCACAGCGACTACCGCCTGCAGCCCTACTTCTGGCACGTGGATGTGAAGAATCTTAGCAGGGCCGAGTTCGTCAGCATACCGAAACAGATTTTCCATCACTTGACTTTTCCTCCCAAGAACAGCGATCAGAAATCCTTCGCTGCAATTCGTCGGTAACCATAACCGCTTGTAGCAATCGCAATGCCATCTGCAGCGGAACGGACTTCGCGCTGGCGGGTCGACGGAATCTCGCGTCTGCCTTCAATGCATCATCATACTCCCGAGAAAGCGCGCTTGTTGAGAAACCAAGTCGTTGTGTTCAGGGCGAGAAGAAAGGGGTTTGAGATATAGAATAGAGCGTTCGACCGCCCCAAGGGCAGCCAGAAGCAGGAAGGGATGATTTGCGTATGGAAAGCGCCAAGCCGCTGACGCCGGAACAACTCTGCCGCGGGTGTGATCCCACTCAATTTCCATTTCAAACCACCGCAGAGCTCGAGGAACTCACGGAAGTGATCGGTCAGCCAAGAGCCATCGAGGCGGTACAGTTCGGGATTGGAATCACACGAGAGGGATACAATCTGTTTTGCCTCGGGCCGGCTGGCGTTGGTAAGTATTTTATGACGCGCCAGTTTCTCGAAAGACAAGCTGCCAGTGAACCGGTCCCTCCGGACTGGTGTTACATCAATAATTTCGAGCAGCCTCAAAAACCGCTGGCGTTGCAGCTTCCGCCCGGGCAGGGCACGGCTTTCCGCCGCGATATCGAACAGTTGGTCGAGGAACTGCGTTCCACGATTCCTGCTGCATTCGAGAGTGAGGACTATCGGACGCGCAAGCAGGTGATCGAGACAGAACTGAAGGAACGGCATGAGAAAGCGTTCGAGGAAGTGCGCCGCAAAGGGGAACAAAAGGGAATCGGCCTGCTGCGCACACCGACCGGCTTAGTCTTCGCGCCCATGAAAGGCAGCGAAGTGATCGGCCCGGACGAGTTCGAACAATTACCGGAAGAGGAGCGCCGCCGGCTGGAGTCCGACGTCGAGGCATTACAGCGGGAACTGCAAGCGGCCATGCGGGAGGCGCCGCGATGGGAGAAGGAGGGGCGTGAAAGGGTCAAAGAGCTGAACCACGAAGTTACCAACTTCGCGGTCGGTCACCTGATGGATGCGCTTCGCAAGAAGTACACGGACCTGCCGGAAATTCGAAAACACTTGGATGCCATCGAGCAGGATCCCCGAAAACCCGCTGGTCCGTTCCACCGAGCGCGCGTTAAAGGTGAGAGGGTTTAGCGAGGAGACTTGAGGAAGCACCCAGTAGGTTGAGGTGAGCGTCTCCCGATGCAACCGGGAAGTCTTCGAGAAACCCCAGCGGGGTTCGGGATTGAAAAAATCGCGTAGATTCGGAGGGTGGCGAAAGCCACCTTTCTTATTTCTGGATGCCTTTAGCCAGGGCGCTTGGTGAGCAGATACTGGATGATTCCGGCCAGTGTGCTCAATTGCGGGTAGTCGGATTCTGGAATTTCCACCGCCAAGCTTTCGTGCAGGCCGATCATCAACTGCAAGTAATCGAAGGAATCAATATCCAGAACCTGGCGCAGATTTTGAGTTGGGTTGAGCGTCTGTAAATCGGCTTCCGGCGCAATCCTGCGCAGGACCTTAAAGACCGCGTCGCGGATTTCGGCTTCCGTCATAACTTGTCCGGCTGGAGCAGCCAGCGGGTAAAGGATTCCAGGAACTGCGCTCCGCGACGGCCATCGGTGGCGCGATGATCCCCGGAGAGGGTCGCGGTGAGGACTGGGCGAACGCCCAGCATTCCGTTGTCGGCCCAAGGGCGCTCAACGATCCTTCCAAAACCGACCAGCGCAACTTGGGGCGGGTAAATGACTCCGTAGACTGTCTCCACGCCGCGGTCCCCCAGGTTGGTTATTGTGACGGTACCGTCGGTAATCTCCGAACTCCGCAGGCGTCCCGCCCGCGTGCGCTGAATGAGGTCGGTCATGGCCGCCATCAGCTCATCTAAGCTCTTGCTGTCGGCGTGCAGGATGGCGGGAACCATCAACCCTCCCCGCCGGAGCGAGATGGCGAAACCGATATGTATGTCCTGTTGCAGTTCGTTGCGGTCGTTCTTCCAATAGCCGTTCAATTCCGGGACATCTTTCAGGGCGTGCGCCACTGCTTTGACCAGCAGGACCGCGGGCAGCAGGCGTTGCTGCACCGGCCGCTTCTGGTTGGCTGCCTCCAGCCAGTGCAGGGGCAAGCTCATGTCGATCTGCGTTTCGAGATAGTAATGAGGAATTTCACGGTTCGACCGGGCCATTGCTGCGGCGATCGCCCGGCGCATCCCTTGATAGGCTTCCGCGGGAGCGGATGGAATCGGCTCGGCAACCGGCGGCGGTGCGGGCCGAGCTTTCTGTAACGAAGCGGCGCGCTCGATATCCGCCTTCTCAATGGCCCCGTGGGGTCCAGTGCCCTGAACGCGGCTGAAGTCGACACCCAGCTCGGCGGCCACTTTCCGCGCCAGCGGCGAGATTCGCAACCGCGCCTTTTCGGCAGGCTTGGCTGGCGGCGGGCCTGCTGGCGTAGTTGCCGTGGCAGCCTCTTCACCGGTTCTTAGAATCGCCAGCACGGTTCCTACCGGAACCACGGCCCCGGGCTGAACAAGCAATTGGTCAACGACTCCGCCCTCAAAAACCTCCACTTCGATTTCGGCCTTCTCGGTATGGACGACGGCGATGATATCCCCCCGTTTCACGGCATCGCCCGGCTGGACTTTCCACTGCAGGAGCTTTCCTTCCTCCATGTCGGCGCCGAGACTCGGCATGCGGAACTCACCCACGGGAGGCCACCATCCTTTGCACCGTGGTTACGATGGTCTCCGGCTGCGGCAGCGATGCCTGTTCGAGATGTTTAGCATACGGGGCAGGCACTTCGACTCCGCAGACGCGCTCGACGGGAGCGTCGAGCGCATAGAATGCATTTTCCATGATCCGGGCGCTGATCTCCGCCGAGATGCTGCCGCTGCGCCAGCCCTCGTCCACCACCACAGCGCGGTGCGTTCGTGAGACGGAACCGAGAAACGTATCTTGATCCAGTGGACGCAGGGTCCGCAAATCAATCACTTCCGCCTCAATCCCGTCTTGTGCCATTGTTTCGGCAGCCTCCAACGACTTCCATACCCCGATCCCGTAGGTAATGATCGTGATATCCCGGCCGGGTCGGTGAATGCGCGCGCGGTCAATATCCACCGGCCCGCCATCCGCGGGCAACGTCCCTTTCATGTTATAAAGCCCGGCGTTTTCAAAGATGAGCACGGGGTCCGGGTCCTGGAGCGCCGTGTCCAGCATCCATCGCGCATCGGGGATGGTGGCCGGGGTGATCACCCTAATTCCCGGGATGTGTGCGTACCATCCTTCCAGGCTGTGGGAATGCTGCGCCGCCACCTGGCGTCCGCCGCCGGTCGCGGTGCGGATCACCAGAGGAATATTGAACTGGCCGCCGGACATATGCAGGATGGTGGCGGCATTGTTCATGATCTGGTCGAGCGCCAGCAGGCTGAAGTTGACTGTCATGATCTCGACGATCGGACGCATGCCGCGCATAGCCGCACCAATGCCCGCCCCGACGAATGAAGATTCCGAGAGTGGCGTGTCGCGGATGCGCTCGGGACCAAACTCCTCCAGCAGTCCTTTGCTGACCGCGTAACAGCCTCCATACTTGCCCACGTCCTCGCCCATCAGAAACACGCGCTCATCGGCCAGCATCGCGGCGCGGATGGCCTCGCGCACGGCGTCCCGGTAGGTGATCTCCGTGGCTGCGGTCGTGTCAGACAATTAACTTCCTTCCTTCTCGCTATACACAAAACGCGTCAGGTCCGCGAGCGGCTCCCAGGCGCCCGCCTCGGCGAAGGCCACCGCTTGCTCAATCTCACTCGCGACTTCCCGTTCCATCCCTGCCAGGTCGGCTTCCTGGAGCAGGTTCTCATCCTGCAACTGCCGCGAGAGGGTCTTGATGGGGTCGCGCTGTTTCCAGTCCTCCACCTCAGCTTTCGAGCGATAGAGTTCCGGATCGTACATGGAATGGGCACGAAAGCGATAGGTGCGGCATTCCAGAAAATAGGGGCCCTGGCCTGCCCGCACGGCGTCTGCCGCTTTGCGAGCGGCTGCCTCCACCGCCACTACGTCCATCCCGTCTACCGCTGCCGCAGCCATGTCATAGGCAGCGGCTTTCTTGGTCAGGTCGGTCTGGGACTGCGCGCGGTCGATGCGAGTGCCCATGGCATACAGGTTGTTCTCGCAGGCAAACAATACGGGCAGATGCCACAGCGAGGCCAGGTTCATACACTCGTGGAACTCGCCTTCCGCCACTGCCCCATCTCCAAAGAAGCAGCAGGTAATCGACTGCTTCTTTCGCATCTTGTCCGCCAGAGCAGTTCCCACGGCCAGTGGCAGGCCGCCGCCGACGATGGCATTGCCACCGTAAAAGCCGGTCT
>JBGPJR010000180.1:0-4810 GCA_041485545.1 Terriglobia bacterium | reverse complement strand
CTCTTCGCCGCGAGCCGCCCGGACGAGCAGGTCGAGCGATCCATCGGCAGCTTCGAAGGCGTAGCCTTGGTGCTCCAGCGTCTTGATCTTCTCCACGATCTGCCTCGCCAGAGTGTCCTTCTTCTTGATCCCGAACCCCTCCAGGGCTTCGACGTGCGCCGTACCCGCCAAGTCGGAGACCAGAAAATGCCGCCGGTTCCCGACGCTTTCTGGTTCGATATGCTCATACAGGCGCGGATTCTTGAGCACCGCGTCCACATGCACCCCGCCTTTGTGCGCGAACGCCGAGTCGCCCACGTAGGGCTGGCGCGTGTCGGGAGGCAGAGTGGCTAGCTCATAGATGAGACTGGAGAGGCTCTTTAGCTGCGCGGCATCCAGGCCGCCCTTGGTAGGAATCTGGTTCTTGCACAGGTTCGCCACGATGGTGATGAGGTTGGCGTTTCCCACCCGCTCGCCGATGCCGTTGATGGTCCCCTGCACCATCTGCACACCTTCGTAGACCGCCGCCAGGCTGTTGGCCACACCGTAACCCATATCGTTGTGAGCGTGGATTCCAAGTTTGACGTTGGGGAACTCTTTGCGAACGTCCCGCACGATCTCGGCCAGCACCGGGAAATCGGTCCCGCCGTTGGTATCGCACATCACCAGGAACTGCGCGCCCGCGGCCTGCGCGGAACGCAAGGTGCAGAGCGCGTAACCGCGGTCCTGCTGATAGCCGTCAAAGAAGTGCTCGGCATCGTAGATGACTTCCTTGCCGTGCTTCTGTAAGTAAGCAACGGATTCGGAAATCATCCGCAGGTTTTCCTCCGGCGTGGTCTGGAGCGCTTCGGCCACCTGGAACGGAGAACTCTTGCCAAAGATCGTCACCACCGGCGTGTTGGCCTCGATGAGAAGGCGCAGGTTGGAGTCCTTTTCGGCGGCGGTGTCTTTCTTGCGTGTGCTGCCAAAAGCCGCGATTTTGGCGTACTGCAGAGGAACCTGCTGGATCCGCTGGAAGAACTCAATGTCCTTGGGGTTGGAGCCGGGCCAGCCGCCTTCGATGTAGTCAAAGCGCAGGTCGTCCAGTTTCCGCGCGGCCTGGATTTTGTCGTCCACCGACAAGGACATGCCGCTGCCCTGCAAGCCGTCGCGCAGGGTGCAGTCGTAGACGACAATGGGAGTGTGGTTGCTTGCTCGGCTCACGGTAGCCCTCAAGTCCATTAGGATACGCGAGTTGCGGCGCAGACTCAAGCCAGGCGGGGTCGCAAGGCAGGCTGTGCTGGTAATCGGCTACGGGCGGGCTTCCAGAACGAAGCGCACGCCGCGCTCGCGATTCAGCTGCTGGGTAAGGGTCAGGTCGAGCCGGTCCAGGGGCACCGAGGCTCGCAAGCCGGGCGCAGTCTCATAGTAAAGCTGATCGCCCTCGAGCCAATAGTCGGTGACGGCCAGCACGGTGTGGTCCTTGAAGGCCAGCAACGTCACCGCACTCGCAGCAGGAGCCGCGCCTAACTGATCCGGATAGACGGCATTCGTTCCCGGAGCGCTGTAGACGTAGTAGGGCACGTAATAAGGGACGCCGTAATAGACCACTCCCGGAGTTGGGAAGCGTCCCCGTCCGTCCCGCCCATCGTTTTTCGGCGGGTTTGATGGGACGCTGCCTGGCATACCACCGGGAAAGTTAATGTTCGGATAACCTGGGATGCCGATCGGGAGCGGCTGCGTGGCCGTTGGAAGCGGCTGCATTCCGGGTGTGCTAGGCGTACCGATGGTGCCTGGGTGGTTGATGTTACCGACTCCTGGCGGCATCGCCGGAGTCGTTGGCATCCCCACCGCCGCACCCAGCCGGGCAGGAAAGCTTGGGTCGGTGATAACTCCTGGCGGCCCCGTGGGTTGTTGGGAACTAGCGGGCGGTGCCGGGCGCTGGCCTCGCGCTGCATTACGCTCCTGTGCACTCGCGGCTGGAACCGCCAGCAGCATCAGAAGGCAGATGAGCAATTGAGGTCCTCGCATCACAGCGCCAACCCTCCTGTAAACAGGATACCGCCCGCCCAAAAGGAAATCAATCCTCCATGAGGGAGGCAATCAACGTCGGATAGATTGGCCTGCGCGATCCGCTCGTGCCCGCTACGGCTTGAAGGCGTCTGCGCTCCTGATCTCGATCGTGTAGCGCGCGGTGTTCAACGGGTAGAGGCCGTCATTAATGCCGCTGAAGGTCTTCTGTTCGCCCGGCCCCAATTCGCCTGGCAGCGTTCCGGACCCTTGGTAGAGCACGTTTCCCGCGCCGTCATAGTAGTTGGTGGCGTACTGCAGATTGCGGTAGGTAAGCTCGCGCGAGCGATTGGAGATTTGCAGGTCCCACATGGCCATGGTCTGCGTCTGGTCGCGGCCCAGATTGTTCTTCTGAATGGCCAGGTCGATGGCCGGCTGCGCGTCCGGCACGGGCGTCGTCGCAGGCTGTGCGGCCGCCGCCGGAGCCGTTGACTGCGAAGTGGCGGGAGGCGCGGTGTGCACGTAAAAGTAGTACAGCACTCCCAGCACCGCCATGATGACCACGATGACCCCAGCGATCAGCTTGGTATCGTGGCCGCTTGGTTCCTGTTGCGAAGTTTCAAACATTGGGGGACCCTCCCTGGCACAAAGTAGGACCGCAAGCGCGACGCCGTCTCGACCCCCGCACGGAACGCACCTCAGCCCTTATCAGCGCAAAGAGATTCTACAACGGAAGTGGGAAAAACCAAGCGAAATCTTGTGGGATTATCCAGTTGACGCAAGGGCGCAAGCTGGATACTCTCGCGTCGTGCGGAAGCCGCTCCAGAGCCGATTGTGGGACTGGATTACCCAGAAGGCCCTCGATTCGGCCTATACCGTTGCATGGGGAATAGGGCTTTCCTTGCTAGTGATTGTCTGGGCTTATGCGAAAGGCCTCGGCGGTTATTGGATTGGCCTAGTAACAGGCGGAACGGTAGTAGGTGTCACAATGATTCTCGTGGCGGCATATGCGACATCACGAAAACCACGACCTAATCTTCAGTTTCGCCGTTGCGGTTTCGGGACGGTCCTGCTCGGACACGAGATACACCCCACTGGCTACCGCGCCGTCATAGTAGAAATTGGCAATGATCTTCACGATAGGCCTAATCCGCTCGGCCATGCTTTCGACATTAGGGCATCAATCGCGTATCTAGGCGCAACCAAAAATACACTGCATGTTTCCTGTCCCGGCTATTGGGCAAGCCGTGAAAAGCAAGTGCATATCCAAGCTGGGGAGAGCGATAGTGTGGCAATTGCTTTTCTTGATCTATGGAATCATCCGCGAGAATGGACGTCGCTAGGCGGTGAATCGCTCGATGATTGCGGCTTTGTTTGGTTGCGGATTATAGATGAAGAGGGAAAGAACATCCTTGCCAAACCGATAAAACTCTCGTTTAGCGTTGATGACCTAGAAAAAGGAAAGCCGCCGACTTATCTTGGGTAATTCATGACGCCACAGAAATGAGTTCCTCATATTCCATCTTTCGTGATTCTACCAACTTGATACGGGTATCCCGAAAGAGATATGGATTCTGGCGATTGTTGAACCGCCATTCACGCTCGTTCGGGTAGCATTCATATGTTTCGTGCTGACACTGCTGGCATCGAGTCGCCTCGAACTTAACCGCATCCGACCACTACTTCTTCAGCTTCTCCGACACCACTTTGGCCTGGGTGAACAGCAGCAGGTAATCGCGACCGCCAGCCTTGGAATCGGTCCCGGACATATTGAACCCGCCGAAGGGGTGGCCGCCGACCAGCGCGCCGGTGCATTTGCGGTTGAAATACAGGTTGCCGACGTGGAAGCTCTCGCGGGCTTTCTCCAAATGCTCCCGCGAACGGGAGAAGACGGCACCGGTCAGCCCATACTCGGTATTGTTGGCGATGGCCAGAGCATCGTCAAAGTCGCGCGCCTTGATGACCGCGAGCACCGGCCCAAAAATTTCCTCCTGCGAGATGCGCGCCTTGGGCGGCACATCCACGATCACCGTGGGCTCGATGAAATAGCCGCCGTCACGCGCGGGCTTGCCGCCGGTGAGGAGCCTGCCTTCCTTCTTGCCCACCTCAATGTAGTTGAGGATGCTCTTCATCGCACCTTCGTTGATGACCGGGCCGAGATAATTCGCCGGGTCGTCTGTGGGGCCGATCTTCACCTGGGCCACGCGCGCACGCAGCTTTTCGACGAACTGGTCGTAGACCGGCTCGGCCACGATGGCGCGCGAGCACGCAGAACACTTCTGGCCCTGGAAGCCGAAGGCGGAGACAAACACGCCCTCCACCGCCGCGTCCAGGTCCACGTCGGAATCCACCACGATGGAGTCCTTGCCGCCCATTTCCGCAATCACGCGCTTGATCCAGATCTGACCCGGCGTGGTCTTGGCGGCCAGTTCGTTGATGCCCAGGCCCACTTCCTTGGAGCCGGTGAAGGCGATCATGCGCGTCTTGGGATGTGCCACCAGCGCGTTGCCCACCGTGCCGCCGCTGCCGGTGAGGAAATTCACGACCCTCGCCGGGAGTCCCGCCGCCAGCATGACACTCATAAACTGCGCCGCAATGGCGGGAGAGTCGCTCGAAGGCTTCAGGACAACGGTGTTCCCTGCCACCCAAGCTGCCGTCGTCATTCCCACCAGAATCGCCAGCGGGAAGTTCCAGGGCGGGATCACCACGCCGACGCCGAGCGGGATATACCGCAGCTCGTTCGCTTCTCCCGGAATCGGGGTCAGCGGCTGTGGGCCAGCCAGGCGCAGCATCTCGCGCGCATAGAAGTCGCAGAAGTCGATCGCTTCGGCCACGTCGGCAT
>JBGPJR010000179.1:0-4816 GCA_041485545.1 Terriglobia bacterium | reverse complement strand
CGAGCAGTCAACTCACCATCGCAAACCTCCACAGACTGTGCCCGACTTGCAGTGAGTTTCATCTCGATTCGCCATCCGCGCCTCCTTTCGGAGAGGGGCAGAAAGGGAGAATCCAGTATACCCACCCGACCAGGAATGCCAGTGGAGGCACGTCGATCTTGAGGCACGAGTTCTGCACGTAAGACAAAGTCTTTGGCACGGGAAGGTGGTTCCCCCAAAGACCAAGGCGAGCGTGCGGTCTTTGCCAATCGGAGAGGCGTTAGCTTCTCGGCTCCAAGGCGGTGCTCACTCTGGGGGCAAGCCGCCAAGCCCAAATTGGCTTCGGCGAGGTGTGCTCTATCCCGCGCTTCGCAAGGCGGGTTTACCGGTCCCTGCTAGAGCCCGCCGGCTTTCACGCGTTTCGGCACTCTGCGGCAAGCCTGATCGCAGCAGGGGGCAATCTAAAGTTGGCGCAAGCGTTTCTTGGGCATTCGCATTTGAGTACGACTGCGGATATTTATACCCACACGTCAACTGCGGCGGAGCGCGCAGCAGCTCAGGCTCTCGAAGATGCAATCTTCGGTTCTGTTCCCAAATTGTTCCCAGCGTCGCTGGCTCAAATCAGCCAAGCCGCTGACATTAGGGCGGTTAGTTGATAAATAATTGGCTGGGGCGCTAGGATTCGAACCTAGGTACCATGCTCCAAAGGCATGTGACTTACCACTAGTCGACGCCCCAGTGGTCTTGCATCCGGCTTACGCCCGTGGGAAAACGGGGAAGCGGGCTTGATATTCCCGCCGCGAGACGGTGCGCGCGAGAAAAACCTGCCATTCCTTCCCGCCTAGCTTGCGGGCTGCGTTGCGCGCCTGGGCGGCCTTGTCAAACAGGCCGAACAGGGCCGAGCCGCTTCCGGAAAGCCCGGCGGCTGTGGAACCCCACCGTAACAGCCACTGCTTTGCCTGGGCGAGTTGCGGGAACCGCCGAAAGACGACCGGCTCAAAATCGTTTGTAACGGCCGGCCCGCTCGATTCCATGGCCCTGGCGCTGAACGATTCTATGGTAGGGCGGGTGCCCGGCGCTGTCAATCGCGGCGCCCGGAGCAGTCGGTAGGCTTCCGCGGTGTTCATGCCTTCTCCCGGAAACAGGATGAGAACTGCACGCCGCGGCGCCTCCGGGAGCGCATAGACTTCCTCGCCGCGGCCGAGCCCCAAAGCCCTCCCGCCGACCAGAAAGAATGGGACGTCCGACCCCAGGGTCGCGGCGAGATGCAGCAAGCGCGGGAGCGGAACGGGTCTGCCCAGCGCGTGCTGCAACGCGCGCAGCACGGCGGCGGCATCGCTGCTCGCGCCTCCCAGGCCGCTGCCCGGAGGAATCCCCTTGTGCAGCCTGAGGAGCACCCGCCGCTTCACTCCCAGCTCTTGCAACAGGAGCTCTGCGGCGCGGACGGCCAGGTTATCGCCTCCGGAAGGAACGGCAAAGCCGCTCGTCTCCAGGTGCACGCCGGTTGGGCCGCGGACAACACGGAGTTCCACGCTGTCCGCCAGCGAAACGCTTTGATAAATGGTGCGCAGCTCGTGGTAGCCGTCGGAGCGGCGCCCCAGGACGGAGAGCCCTAGATTAATTTTCGCGTATGCCTTCAGTGCCACGCGCTGCATCGCTGGCTAGTATGGCACGGGAGAGCCGGAAAGAAGCAAGGGAGGCTTTTCTGACACTCGCAGCAAAGCGTTTAGAAATCAGCAGTCGGGATGAGGAATTGCAGAGAGGAGCCCGCGATACAACCCAGTTCAGCGGACGCCGGCATCGCGCAGCTTTCGCTCCAGACTGGCAACTTCGTCCGGCTCGATTTCGTTTTTCGGAAGCTGCTTCCACTGCTCGAGCGCGGACTTCCACTCCGTAACAGCCTGCGACACGCGCCCGGTCTTGTAATACACGTCGCCGAGGTGCGAGCGAATGGTGGGATCGGCGGGAATGTGCTCCAAGGCCTTTTGCAGATACTCCTCGGCCAGATCAAACCGGTTCTGGCGGAAGTAGGCCCAACCCAAGCTGTCCAGATAAGCGCCGCTGTTGGGGTCCATCTCCAGAGCCTTCTGGATCAACTCCACGGCTTCGTCCAAACGAACCCCCCGATCCGCGAACATGTAGCCGAGATAGTTGAGCGTCATGGGGCTGTCCGGGTTGATCTCCAGCGCCTTGCGGAACTGCGCCTCCGCCTCGTCAAATTTCTTCTGGCGCTCCCAGATGGAGCCGGTGAGGAAATAGATGTACGCTTCATCCTCTTTCGATTCCGAGTACTTCCCGGCCCGCGCGGCCGCCTCCCGGGCTTGGTCGAACTCCTTGGCCTGCACATGAATCTGAGCCAACGCCAGCCATAGCTCCCGGTCCTCCGCGTTGTTTTGCAGCAGCGGCTCCAGCAAGTGAACGGCGCCAGCAGAATCGCCCGTAGCGGCTAGCAGCGAAGCCCGGGCGATCACGACCTCACGGTTGCCGGGATACTGCTGCAGCGCGGCCGCAGAAACTTGCAGGGCCTTGTCATACTCGTGACTCTGCTGATAGGTTTCAATTAAACGGACGGTGCCCCGGGGAGCATTGTCTCCGCCCAGCTGGGCCATCTGCTCAAACGCGCTCGCAGCGGCGGAGTAGTTCCCCTGATCGCGCTCGAGGGCTCCCAGTTTCTCCAGAAAAATCGCCCGGTTCGTCTTTTCCTGCGCCGTATAGGAATCCGGCTGCGGCTTGGCGCTTTCCTCGAGCACGCGCTGGATGAGCGCAATGGCGTCGGCGGTTTTCCCTTGCGCTTCATCCAATGCCACTTGGTTGTAGCGGATTTCCAGACTGTCCGGCGCCAGCTCTTCGGCCTTGGCCAAGCTGTCCCGCGCAGCATCGTATTTACGCTGCTGCAGGTAGATCTGGCTGAGACGCACGTAGGACTCGGCATCATTGGGGTTGGAGCGAAGCACGCTCTGGTACTGCTCAACCGCCTCGTCGTACTGATGATTGTTGAGGAGGTTTTGACCCAGGCCTTTGCGATACGCCAGATTATCCGGATCCCGCTCCAGCGCCCGGCTGAATGCGCCGGCTGCCGCTGCGTAGTCGTGGGTTTGCTCGTAAGCGTAGGCCAGCGTACCGAGCAGATCAGGGTCGTCGTCCACGGCCACGATCTTCTGGAGCAGGTCGATCGCGGAGTGATAGTCACCCAAGTCCACGTACAACAGCGCCAGCTGCGTCGTGGCATCGCGGGAGTCCGGCTGCAGCGCCAGCGCTTTCTTCAGCGTTTGCTCGGCATCAGCCGTCTGGTTGCTGGCACGATAGAGCTGAGCCAGAATCAAGTAGGAAGAGAGGTCTTTCGGGTCCCGCTGAACGATCTCTTCGAACTGCCGCACGGCACGCTGGCGGAAGTCGTCCGGCAGTTGCGCGCCGCGGGGACTGGCCAACAGGCGCACGTACAGTCGACCCAGAAGCTTGCGGGCTCCCGGATCATCGGGATTGCGGCGCACATTGTCTTCCAGTTGCTGCAACGCACTTTGCCAGCGCCCAGTGGAAGCGTACAGATCGGCCAATTCCATACTGACAGAGCTGGAGGTGGGATCGTACTGCAGCGCCTGTTCCATCTCGCTGATCGCCTGGGCGAGTAGTTCCGGGCGGTCGAACGCCAGTCCGCGCTCCGCGTAAATGTGCCCCACCGAATAGTGATAATAGGCTTTCGCTTTGTCCGGCTGGACCGGCGCAGGGGTGTTCTGGGAAGTAGCGGGGCTTTGTGCTGCGGCGGCCGCCGCCAGCCAGCTAGCCAGCGCAAGGAGCGATCCTCGCTGCATCCAACGCATGAAAAGAATCCTCAGATTACTCACCGCCCGTACGTGGCTGATTGGCCGCGCTTCCGAGGGTGCTTCCAGTATACCGCAAACGCGGCGAGGAATAGCAGAGCTCCTATGCTGGACCAGAAAGCCGGAACGAAACCGGTGCTCTGTTCAGTGGCGGAAGTGCCGCACACCGGTGAGAACCATGGCCAGACCCAAACGATCTGCTGCCTCAATGACTTCCGCGTCGCGAATGGAGCCGCCCGGCTGGATGACGGCGGTGATGCCCGCCTTGGCCGCTTCCTCGATGCCGTCCGGGAACGGAAAAAACGCGTCGGAAGCCATCACGCACCCCGGCAGCGGCAGAACGGCCCGGCTGACGGCCAGTTTGGCAGCATCCACGCGGCTCATCTGGCCCGCGCCGACTCCCACGACCTGCCCGTCGCGAGCGTAGACAATGGCGTTGGATTTCACGTGCTTGCAGACTTTCCAGGCAAACAGCAGCGTTTGAATCTGCTCGGCCGTGGGAGGCTTCTTGGTGACGGTTTTCAACTCGGAGGGAGCCAGTTCGTGGCGGTCTTTCTCCTGCACCAGCATGCCGCCGCTGACCTGCTCCAAGTGGAGCTCGTTGTCGAGCGAGACCGAGCGGTCCACCTCGATCAGCCGCAGGTTCTTCTTGCTGCTGAGCCGCTCCAGCGCCTCCGGCGTGTATCCGGGCGCCGCAATCGCTTCCACAAAGGTCTTGGCCACCTGCTCTGCGGTCGCGCCATCGAGCGACCGGTTGAAGCCCAGCACGCTCCCGTAGGCCGAGACGGGATCGGCCTCGTACGCCTTGTTGTAGCTCTCGACCAGCGACGGCTGCATGGCGCAGCCGCAGGGATTGGTGTGCTTGATGATCGCCGAGGCGGGTTCGGAAAATTCCTGGGCCAGTTTCCAGGCGGCCTCCAGGTCCACCAGATTGTTGAAGGACAGCTCCTTGCCTTGGAGCTGGCGGCTGCGTGCGATGCCCCCTTTCGTGTTGCCGACCGTGCCGTAGAGGGCGGCCT
>JBGPJR010000178.1:0-4822 GCA_041485545.1 Terriglobia bacterium | reverse complement strand
CCGCTTGGACCATCAGGTTGCCCGGACTTGGCAGCAGTCGCTGGCTTACCAGAGCCTGCGCACGCGCCGCCGGTATGATGACGGACCGGCGCTCTCGCCGGTGGCTGCGAGTCTGGGCATCGTGGACCAGCCGATGACGCGACGCAGCTACGACGGAGGACTGGATGACGTCTTCTGGCGGAACACCGTGGAACTCGGCGGCAGTGACACACTGCACCTCGCCCTTGGTTGGGATCGCACCGCGCTCGGCCAGACGGAGTTCGGGCAGACCACCCAAGCGTCGCAGAAGTCCCTGACCCTCCAACTGAACAATCACGCGCGCTTTCTGGACGGAAGGCTGCAACTGCAAGTGGCCGGGCAGGCGCAATACTATCGCCTGGACAACCCCCGCTTCAGCGACAGCACTGGGAACCCCTACGGCTCCGTCTCGCATCTGAACGTTCCGGCCACCTACAACGGCGATGTCGCCCTCGCCTACCTCTTCTCCCGATCCGGAACCAAGCTGCGGCTGCACGCCGGCAACGGCTTCCGCTCTCCTTCGCTGTATGAACGCTTCGGGAGCGGCGGCAGCGGGTCCTACTACGGGAACCCGTTGCTCCGCGCGGAGCATGCCGAGTTTGCCGATGGCGGACTGGACCAGTACCTTTTCGAGAATAAGCTCCAATTCAGCGCCACGGTTTTCTACACGCACTTGCGAACCATCATCGATTTCGGCATCCCCTCCGCGGACCCGTTCGGGCGTTTCTTTGGATATCTGAATATTCAAGGCGGCAACGCTCGCGGCGTGGAGCTTTCTTTTACAGCACGGCCGAACCCGCATTTCGACCTGAGCGGTTCCTACACCCACACCAACTCCGACCAGCCTGCCCCGTCGCCATCGGCCGGGATGGTGCGTGTGCCGGGGCTGTCCGACCATCAACTGACGCTGGGAATCCGTGTGCAGCCATGGCGGCGCCTCGATATCAACTGGCAGACTTACGCGGTGTCCAGCCATGAATTCCCCCTGTTCGGCTCTTCCTTCCCGTTTTCATCGGGCACCTATCGCTTTCCCGGATACGTGCGCGCGGACCTCACGGCGACCTACTTGCTGCTGGATGCAGAACGCACCAAGTTGCGGCTCGTCACGCGGGTGGACAATCTGCTGAACCGGAAGTACTACAACGGCGGCTTTCTGGCCCCACAGGCTACGGTGCGCTCCGGGTTACGGCTGGAGTGGTAAAGAAGGTGAGTGCGGCCTTGCGATGCAGGGCCGCACTCAGACTTTCACATCGTCCCAGCATCTCGCGACTAGTACGCAGGGTGTAGTACGGAGGTCTGCTCCCAAAATGTGCCTTCCGTTCTATTGGCTACAGCGCTCCGCGGAATTACCGTTTGAGTAGGAGGAGCGTATGCCACTCTCCATGACGGAATTTGAAGAGCTGACAAACTTGAAGGACAACGTGCGCCGCAGCGTGGAACTGCTGGAGGTGTGCTGGTCCTGCGAGCGCGTCTCCGAATGTGAGCCGGGGATCGTCGATGACGGCCCCATGGTGTGGCTCTGCGCCGAGTGCGCCGCCAAAGTCCGCTCGGCCGAGTCGAATTATCCCGCCGAGATCGCCTGGCCCCTCGGCTCTTGACTGCGTCCGGCGGAACTGAAAACAGCCGGCCACAGTGTCGCACGGCGAGGTCCCATCTGGACCCTCCGAACTTTCCACGAGATTCCGTTTCCCTGATATTCACATCGCAGTGCGGCTGTTTTGTCTAAGATTCCGGGAAAATACAATGCGGGGCGAACGCGGCAGGGGCCTCAGTGCACGGCGGCGCCGTTCCTCTTTGGGACCGGCCGTTTCATCAGGAACACCAGCGGGATCAGGCCGAGGAAGAGAAACCCCAGCAGCCAATAAATATCAATAAAGGCGAGCATGCCGGCTTCCCGCTGCACCATGTGGAACAGGCTGGCGTAGCTTTGCTGGCTAGCCGTGACGGGGTCCGAGCCGCGGGCGACCATGGATGAGGTCAGCCGCTGCACCGCCACACGGGCCTGCTCGTCGTAGGGATTGACGTGCTCACTCAAGGCGCCCATATGCGCCTGCTGTCCGCGCAGGAGCAGCGTCACAACGATGGCGATGCCCATGCTAGCGCCAAAGTTGCGCAACAGGCTGAAGATGCTGGTGGCGTTCCCCGTCTCTTCCTTCGGGATGGAAGCCATCGTGATCACCGACAGCGGTACCCACACAAATCCCAGCGCCACGCCCTGGAACACCTGGGGCCAGAACAAGTCCCAATATCCCACATCGAGATTGAGCCGGGCGAAGGCGAACATGGTCGTTGCCGCAAAAGCGAGGCCGAAGACGAGCAGCTTGCGATGGTCAAACCAGCGCGTCAGGCGGCCCACCACGGGCATGGCAATAAACGAGCCCAGCCCACGCGGCGCCGTGGCCAGACCGGCCTCCACCGCCGTATAGCCCATAAAGGTCTGCAGCATCAGCGGCAGCAGCACCATCGCGCCATAGAGCACGAAGCCAATCACCACCACCAAGGCGTTGCCCGCTGCAAAGGTTGGATTGCGAAACACGCGCAGTTGCACCACCGGCTCCGGCGTGCGCAGTTCGTGGATCACAAACAGAATCAGGCCGCCGATCCCCAGAAGCGCCAGCACCCGCATCAGGTCGGATGCGAACCAGTCCTCGAGCTGCCCCTTGTCCAGCAGGATTTGCAGCGAAGCCACACCCAGCACCAGCAGGCTCAGACCCACAAAGTCAATGCGCCGGGACAACTGGCGCAGGTACGGCGGGTCGAACAGATAGCGCTGCAGCAGGAAGATGGCCACGATCCCGATGGGGATGTTGATGTAGAAGAGCCAGCGCCAGCTATAGTTCTCCGTGATCCAGCCGCCCAGCATCGGCCCCAGCAGCGGTGCCGTTACAAAGCCCAGCCCTAAGAAACCCATGGCTTCGCCGCGCTTCTCCACCGGGAAGGTCTCCCACAACACGGCCTGCGTTTGCGGTTGCAGGTTGCCGCCCGCTGCGCCCTGAATGATCCGGCAGACCACCAGGAACGGCAGGTTCGGCGCGAAGCCGCACAGGAAGGAGGCTGTCGTAAAGCCGATCACCGCGCCCATCATCAGCCGCTTGCGGCCTAACACGCGCGCCAGCCACCCGGTCACCGGCAGAACGATGGCGTTCGCAACCAAGTAGGAAGTGAGCACCCAGGTGGCCTCTTCCGTCGTGGCGGAAAGGTTCGCGGCGATGTGCGGCAAGGACACGTTGACGATGGTCGTGTCCAGCACCTCCATGAAGGTGCACGACATCACCGTAACGGCCACCACCCACGGATTGACGTCCTGAGTTTGGAAATTTCGCTGCGACATACGTTGCCCGGGCGCTACGGCGTGAGAACTGTGGGGACTACTGACATGCCGGGGCGCAGCAGGTGTTCGGGGTCCTGCCCCTTTTCCAAAAGGATCTTGACCGGGACGCGCTGCACCACCTTCACGTAATTGCCCGAGGCATTTTCCGGCGGCAGCAGGCTGAACCTGGCGCCGGTAGCCGCAGCGATGCTGTCCACGTGCCCCTCGTACTTGCGGCCTCCGTAAGCGTCCACGGAAACGACCGCCTTCTGTCCCGGACGCATATCACGAAGCTGCGTCTCCTTGAAATTGGCGGTGATCCAGACGTCGTCCAAAGCAACGATGGCCAGCAGCGGCTGGTTCGCCTGCACGCGCTGGCCGACTTCGACGCTTCTCTTGCTGATGATCCCGCTGACCGGCGCCTGGACGGTGGTGTAGCCCAAATCGAGCTGGGCCTGATCCGCAGCGGCCTTGGCGTGCTCCCACTTGGCGCGGGCCGAGTCGGCGCGGGCGCGCATGACCGCCACCTGCTCCGGCGCCGTCTGCGCCTCCTGGACGCCGGCGTGCGCCTGCGCCAGGCGGGCTTGTTGCAGCGCCACGCGGCTCTCGGCTGCCTGGCGGCTTGCCTCGGCGTCGCCGACGGCGGCGCGCGCCGCTTCCTCGCTCGCGCGCAGGCTCTCCGCCGAGGCCGAGGACGCGTCATGTTGCTGCTGCGAGATCTCTTCTTTCGCGATCAGTTGGTTCATGCGGTCCAGGTCCTTGGCGGCGCGTTGCGAGTTAGCCGTCGTCTCCCGCACCCGAGCCTCTGCCGCAACCAGCCTGGCTTCGGCCGCCTGAACTTCCTTCTGCGCAGCCAGCAGACTGGCCTGGGTCTCCTGCACGGCCGCTTGGGTGCCGGAGAGCCGTCCCGCGGTGGTTTCCAAAGTCACTGGCACATCGGCCTGGCTGGCGCGCCACAGGGCTTCCTGCTCCGCCACATCCGCCTGCGCTTTCGACAGCGCATTCTGGTAGTCGCTCGGATCGAGCCGGACCAGCACCGTTCCCGCCTCGACGTACTGATTGTCGTCCACCGCAACGCTTGTGACGATGCCGCCCACCTTGGGTCCGATGGGATGAATATGCCCGTCCACCTGGGCGTCGTCGGTGGACTCCCGGACTGAGTAGTAGCGATAGAGCGGCACGACGATCACGGCCACCACCACGGCGATTCCGATGACAATCCACTTCAGGCGGCTGCGGGGGCGCGGCTGCTCCGGCGCGAATTCTGCTTCCGGCATTTGAACCGGCTTGGTCTCGATGGTGTTTGGCATTACGGCATCTCTCCCCGCAGGATGGCTGGCAAGCCCGTCTCGGCGGCGCCGAGCGCCCGCGCCAGTGAAATTTTAGCCGCGTTCAGCGCGTACAGGCTGGAAATGTAGTTCTCATGCGCGGCAGCCAGCGACTCCTGCGCCTGCACGACCTCAATGTTGCTCACCACGCCCGCGGCGAAACGGT
>JBGPJR010000177.1:0-4843 GCA_041485545.1 Terriglobia bacterium | reverse complement strand
TTCATCACCGACCCGGTCGCCAAGGTTCAATATGTGCTCGATCACAAGGAGCACACGGCGCGCCAGATGCCGCTGCCCGATGGTCCGCCGACAAGGGGCCAACTGCCGCCTCCGCCGCCGCCGGGCGGCTCGCAGGGTGTCATGATCTTTCAAGGGCAGATGCCGCCGGGGCCGCCTCCGGAAGGAATGCCTGCTCCTCGCGTGGAGCCGTTCCCGTCGCAGCCCGTCACGGAATCACTGGGCAAGCAGACCATCGAGGGCGTGGAGACCGATGGCACACGCAGAACCGTCACCATCCCGGCGGGCAGCATCGGAAATGAGTTGCCCATCCAGATCGTATCGGAGCGCTGGTACTCCCCCGCTCTGCAGGAGGTCATGCTGAGCACCAACAGCGACCCGCGCGCCGGCACCACCACCTACAAACTGACCAGTCTGAGCCGCAACGAACCGGCTCATTCGCTTTTCGAGGTGCCGCCCGGGTCCACGCTGATCCAGCCGCCTATCGTCTCCGCATCCGGCTTCGCCGACTGCGCGGCCGCGGGCAATCCCGTTGTGGAGACGATGCCGCGGACGTGCCGGGCTGCAGACGGAAAGACCTACGTCGAGCCGCCGCCCGGACCAGGACCAATGCCCAGCCCCAATCGCGTCCCGCCTCCTCCGCACCCCTGAAATTGTCACACTTTCGCCGCCATGCGCCTTCGGCGTCTGGCGGCGAAGGGCGCTTTTGCGCACTCTTCCGCGACACCCCATCCAACTGGGCGGTATAATGCGAGGCAGCCCTCCACGTTGAGGCAAGCCGTGTTTGACAGGTCCCAAATTCGCAAACTGGATGAGTACCGCTACCAGATCCCCAAATCGGCACGCAGCGACATGCGCACCAACGCGGTCATCTACGCCAGCGAAAAACTGATGGCGCAGATCGCCAAGGACCTCTCGCTGGAACAGGCCGTGAACGTCGCCACGCTGCCCGGAATCGTGGGCGATTCGCTGGCCATGCCGGACATCCATCAAGGTTACGGCTTCCCGATTGGCGGCGTGGCCGCCACGGACTGGACGACCGGCGTCGTTTCGCCGGGCGGAGTAGGCTTTGACATCAACTGCGGCGTGCGGCTGCTGGCAACTCCTTTGACACGCCGCGACGCCGAGCCCAAGATCCATGATCTGGTGAACCAGATGTTCCGAGACGTGCCCTGTGGCGTGGGCAAAGAGAGCCAGTTGCGCCTGAGCCATGCCGACCTGGACCAATTGCTCGCGAGCGGCGTCGAGTGGATGGTGGAGCATGGCTACGGCGAGCCGGCCGATGCGGAGTTCTGCGAGGCTGGTGGACGCATGCCGGGCGCCAACCCCGACGAAGTCAGCAAGCGCGCCAAGGAGCGAGGCCGCCCGCAGGTTGGCAGCCTTGGCAGCGGCAACCATTTTCTGGAAGTGCAGTACGTGCAGCAAGTCTTCGACGGGGTGATCGCCGAGGCCCTGGGCTTGGCCGAAGACCAGATCGTCGTGCTGATCCACACCGGCTCGCGCGGGCTGGGACATCAGGTCTGCACGGATTACCTGGCGCAGATGGGCGCGGCCATGAAGAAATACAAGATCACGCTGCCCGACCGGCAGCTGGCCTGCGTGCCGATCCACTCGCCGGAGGGGCAGAGTTACCTGGGCGCCATGTGCGCTGCGGCCAACTTTGCGTGGGGAAACCGCCAGGCGATCACGCACTTTGTGCGCGGGGCATTTCGCAAAGTGTTTGGGGACGACGTGCACCTGCGCGTCGTCTATGACGTGGCGCACAACATGGCCAAGCACGAGCGCCATATGGTTCACGGCCAGGAGCGCGAGGTTCTGGTGCACCGCAAAGGCGCCACGCGCGCGTTCCCGCCGGGCCACCCGGAAGTGCCGGCGCGTTATCGCAGCATCGGCCAGCCGGTATTCATCCCCGGCAGCATGGGCACGGCATCGTGGGTGCTGGTGGGTCGCGAGCAAGCCATGCAGGAGACCTTCGGCAGCGTTTGCCACGGCGCTGGCCGCCTGATGAGCCGCACCGCCGCCAAGCGCGGCCGCGACATCGGCGAAGTGAAACAGCAACTGGAGGCCAAGGGAATTTACGTTCGTTCCGAAACGCGCGACGGCATCCTGGAAGAAATTCCGGAAGCCTACAAGGACGTGGACGAGGTCGTCGAGGTCGTCAGTCGTGCGGGCCTGGCGCGCAAAGCCGCCCGGCTGGTGCCCCTCGGCGTCCTCAAAGGATAGGAACTCGGCCTCGAACTACCACACAAAAAAAGGCGCGCACCGTGCGCGCCGACTGACTAAGCTTGGCCAAAAGCGGGGAGATCGATCTCCCATCTCCTAATGACTCGTTGGGTGCAATTGGGAGTCCAAAGGGAGCGGTCTAGACGCAGCATCTGGATTGAACAACTTGGCGCGCATGCCGCAGCCGTTGCCCATGAGAATCGCGCCGTGTTTCACTTTCCTGGATTATTGCGATATGTAAATTGGAATATAACCTGCCAAAATCCCGACACCTCTCCAGATGAGTCACGGCCTGAGAAGCCGCGCTCACCACAGAACTTTGCTTCCGAGCGCAGACAAACCGTGCTGCGCGCGACAGTTCTGCGCGTTGGTTCTATGAGCGTCGACGGAGGTACAAGGTTTGAAACTATTTTCGCTCCGGGTCCTTTTTTTGTTGACAGCAGTTCTGTTTCGGACACAATGAGGGTTGCCGCCCCCCAGACGGCTTGTTTCGAAGCGTACCGCTCGCGGCGATTCCCGCTAAATCGCACCTTGAGTACCATCCCTGTTCCTATTGAGGTAAGTCCACGTGATGTCCTGCGCTGCCGCCGGTGCACTCTCGTTCAATTCCGGACGGTCTCCGGCCTTTGCCGCAAATGCGAACAACCGCTGCCGCTGCCGCCTCGCTTTGAGACGGCGTCTCTGAGCCGCTTAAACGCCGACGCGAAAGCCAACGGGCACGGTCCGTTCGCGGGTAACCACGCGCTGGAGCGCTCCGGAATGCCGCGCGGCAAGACAGCGCGCGAGCTGACCATCGGACGCAAGCTGCGCGAGCTGCGTGAACAGCGCCATCTGACGCAGCAGGAGATGGCGGGCAGGGCGGGGGTGCCCCGGACCTACATCTCCCGGATCGAGAACGCGCGCCTGCTTCCCGGTCCTGTGATGCTGCACCGGATCGCCGATGCCCTGGCCGTGACAATTCTGGACCTTCTCCCGCAGGCCAAGAGCAGCGTCAGCGCCCCCGTCACGGAGAGCGACCACTATTGGGCAACGTTCGTCAGTCATTTCTCGCAGTTGCCTCCATCGGACATGGCCTTTGTGGTCTCTCACGCGCGCGAGTTGGCCTTAGAGGAGAAAGAATTCGCGTTTGCTCCGGCGATGGCGGCCAGATAGCGGCGAAAAGATAGCGGCGAAATGGCCGCCGCCCTCATGAGCCATCCGCAGGCAGCAACCAGCTTCTGCTGGCAGAGGCTGGAGCTTCCTCTAAGAACAGCGACCCTCACCTTCTCCGATCACCCGGCGGGGCGCTCCAACCGAGCGCCCGCCACACTTCCCTCAGTCGGAATCCAAACCTTCCACGATGTCATTGCGAGCGGAGCGAGGAATCTGCGGTTCCTCTCGGCGTGAAGCAAGCCAAAGCAGATTTCTCCGCCCGGCACACGACGGCGGCCTTCGGAATAACATCTCCGGAGGTTTTCTCAACAAACTGCTAAGGAACGTTGCGGCTGGCCAGAAAGATCAGAGTGCTGCGCAACAGGGAAGTGGGGCGGGTGTTCGCCGTGCGGAGCCAATCGAACTTGCCGAGCCGCGACGCTGGGGTAAAATTGCTACAATGCGCTGTGTGCACCTGAACCGGGTCGGCGAGCAGTGCCGCGATCAGGCGCTGGAAGGGAGCCACTTGTGCCCCTACCACGCTCGCATTCTGGAGGGCGATGACCCCGACCAGCGCTTTGAGGCGCTGGAAGCCCGCAGGGAGCGAACGTCGCGCTTCCCGCTCATCTACCGGCTCGCGGCGGCAGCCCTTCTGCTGCTCTTCGTCCTGCAAGCCTACCAAACCATTCTTTCCTGGCTGGGGTATTAGCTACCGTCACCCATTTCGTTAGCCCACAATGTCCTCGCCGCCGTCCACGCCGATGGTATTGCCGGTCATCCAGTAGGTTCCCGGCTGCGCCAGCACGCCGATAGCGGCGGCAACATCCTGAGGTGTGGTGAGACGACCGTAGGGATTACGCGCCAGGGCGCCGTCGAGCAGCTTGTCGCTGCCCGGAATCTTGCGCAACGCGGGAGTGTCCGTGACGCCGGCACGAATAGCGTTGGCGGTAATGCCCTTCGGAGCCAGCTCCATGGCCAGTTGACGAATGTGCGATTCCAGGATCGCCTTCGCCGCCGAGACCGGACCGTAGGACGGCATCACGCGCGTGCCGCCGGAGCTGGTCATGGCGTAGATGCGGCCGCCGGATTCCATCAAGCCTTCTTTCACCAGTTCCTGGGTCCAGTAGACCAGGCTGTGGCCCATCACATCCGCGGTCATCTCCATCTGCGCCTGCGTTACGTCGTTCTGGCTGCCGGCCAGCGGCTGCAGCGTCCCGAAGGCCAGCGAGTGGAGCAGCACGCGCACGGTGCCGGACTGTTGGGCGAATTGTGCCTGAATGCGTCCAATCACTTCCTTGCGTTTTTCTGGGTCCGCTGCGTTGACGTTAGAGAAAAGAGCCTCGCGGCCCGCAGCGTGAATCTTCCCGACAATTTCTTCGACATGCGCCATTCCGGCGCGGCGGTCCAGATGCACGCCAAAAATGTTGTAGCCCAGCCGCGCCAGCTCCAGCGCCGTCGCCTCGCCAAACCC
>JBGPJR010000176.1:0-4905 GCA_041485545.1 Terriglobia bacterium | reverse complement strand
AGGATTGCGGATTTCCGCATCCGGAACCGACGCGGCAGAGATCCCGCAGGACGAATCGAATCTCGTTTGGCGAACCTTTTTGAAACTGGCAGGCGAGAGCGTTGGAAGCAATTTCGAGCTGGAGATAGCCAACGAAATTCCCCTGGGCAGGGGTCTGGGGAGCAGCGCCGCGGCCATTGTGGCCGGCCTGGTTCTGGCCGATGCTTGGTCGCGGTCAGGGCGCGGCAAGCAGCGGTTGATCGAGATCGCGACGGGACTGGAAGGACATCCCGACAACGTGGCCGCGGCCGCGCTCGGTGGTTTGGTGGCGAGCTGCCAGGCCGAGGACGGCAGCGTCCTGGCCGTGAAGAGCGCCTTTCCTGCCGACTGGCGCGTAGTGCTCGTCGTACCCAGCTTCCAGTTGGCAACAGAGGCAGCCCGTGCGGCACTTCCATCGCAGTACGCCCGGCGTGATGTAGTGTTCAACGTGCAGCGGGTGGCACTGCTGCTATCGGCTCTGCAAAATGCGCGCCCGGAGGCTCTCAGAGAGGCCATGCGCGACCGGCTGCATCAACCCTACCGGGCGCCACTCGTCCCAGGTTTGGCGGAGGTGCTGAGCCTGGAGGATGTTCCGGGGATGTTCGGCGTTGCGCTCAGCGGAGCCGGTCCCAGTGCGGTAGCCTTTTGCACGGTGGCTGCTGCGGAGGCGGTGGGCCGGCGCATTGTGGATTGCTTTGGTGCCAAGGGCATTCGCGCGGAGGCGATGCCGCTCCCGGTAGATCACGACGGTGTGACCGTAGAAGGCTGAGACGACGTGAGCCGGGTTTCACTGCGGTGCATTGAAGAACAGTGTGGGCGGACGTATCCGGTCACCGAGGTGCGTTCGGAATGCGCTGCATGCCAGAACCTCCTCGACGTGCAGTATGAGTGGCCTTCCGTGGATGCTACGGAGCTGAAGCGAGTCTGGCAGGCGCGCAAGACGTCGCGCGAGCCGCAGGACCTGAGCGGCGTGTGGCGCTTCCGGGAGATGATTCCGTTTCTTGCGCCCGATGCGCGGATCATTACGCTGCGGGAAGGGAACACTCCTCTGCTGGAAGCACCGCGCGCGGCGGCCTACGCTGGTTTGGATGCACTGGCGTTCAAACACCAGGGTTTCAACCCCACAGGCTCCTTCAAAGACAATGGAATGACGGCCGGTGTGAGCCAGGGGGCTTCGCTGGGCAAGAACATGATGGCGTGCGTCAGCACCGGCAACACCTCCGCCTCTCTGGCGGCGTTCGCGGCGGCGGGCGGATTACATGCCGTCATTTTCATCCCAGCCGGGCAAATCGCCGCGGGCAAGCTGGCCCAAGCGCTCGACTATGGTGCACTCACGATTCAGGTGGAGGCGAACTTTGACGTTACCTGGAAGCTGGTGTTTCATTTGGTGGAGCAGTCGGGAATCTATTTGCTCAACTCCGTGAATCCTTTCCGCGTGGAGGGCCAGAAGACCATCGTCGTGGAGATGCTGGAGCAGTTGGGTTGGGAGCCTCCGGACTGGATCGTCTTGCCCGGAGGGAACCTGGGCAACTGCTCTGCCTTTGGCAAAGGCTTACGCGAAATGTTGCAGCGAGGGTTGATCTCTCGGCTGCCGCGGCTCGCGGTGATCCAGGCGGAAGGCGCGGCACCCCTGTATCATCTGTTGCAGCGTGCCGCCCGCGAGAAGAAATGTGCCCGCGAGTTGGGCCTCCAACCCGTCGAAGATCCGCAAACGCTAGCAACTGCCATCAAGATTGGAGCTCCGGCTTCCTGGAAAAAAACGCTGCGAGAGCTCGAGGCCACGGGCGGCGTCTGCGAAGTGGTCAGTGAACAGGAGATTGCCGACGCCAGAGCCGTCATCGGCCAAGCCGGCATCGGCTGCGAACCCGCCTCAGCCGCCAGCCTCGCCGGGGCCAAGAAGCTCGTGGCACGCGGCATCATCCGGCCACAGGATCGAGTCGTGGGCGTATTGACCGGCAACCTCCTGAAAGACCCCTCCTACGTGCTGGCATATCACCAGGGCACCTTGTCCTACCGCACCGCAGGGGGTGAGCGCAAGATCGAACCAACCTTTGCGAATCAGCCGGTCTCCGTGCCGCCCGATCCGGACCGCATCCACAAGCTGCTGGAAACGAAAATCTCCGGCGGGTAACGCGCCAGCTAGCTATCCCAGTACTACTAAGTCAGCACCAGGAAGGTACTCCCGGCGCTTTTCTATACTCTCTTGCTGCCCGTCGGATGGACACTTTGTCCGGAGCGCGTGGAGCGCCGATTTAGGAACGACAAAAGGGGAAGCAGCATGAACGCGCAGATCTTCCTGGGCCTGGGCCTGGACGCACCAAACCGTGAGCACTGTGAGCAGGGTTGGTGGGAGGGCCTGCGTGCCCTGCCGACGCTCCCGGCGGCGCTGTTCCGCTTCTTGGGCTTGGTCGGCGATAGCAGCGTGGAAACGCAGGAGCTTGCGGATTTCATTTGGACCGACCCTGCCTTATTGTCGCGCGCGCTGCCCGTGGTTGCGTTTTCGGAGGCCGGAGAAGGTTCCGCCTCATTGCGAGAAGCCATTGCCTCGCTCGGCCGCGCTTGCCTGCGGCGGCTGGCCTTTACGACTCCTTTGCTGCGCTCCTTCGATGCTTCCGGTGCGGGCCCATTGGCCGCGGTTTTATGGGAGCGCAGCCAGATCTGCGCCGCGGCCTGCGAGACGGCCGCGCGCGAACTCAGGCTGGCCGAGCCGGAGCGCTTCTATGTCGCTGGAATGCTGCATGACATCGGTTACATCGCCCTGTTTCAGGCAAGACCCTCTGTGCTGGCGGCCATTCGCGAGCGCTCGATGAGCCAGCCGACCCGGCTGCTCGAGATCGAGGAGGAACTCCTCGGCCTGGACCACTGTCAACTGGGCGTGGAAATTGCCAAAGGGCTGGGATTGAGCCCGTGGCTCTATCCTGCCATTGCCAGACATCACCGGCCCGGCCAGGACTCCGACCCGCTGATCAAGATCACGTCCCTGGGCAGCCTGTTCTGCGCGGTTCAGGGTGTGGACCTGTTCCCGAGGCGGCGAAGCCTGTTCGGATCCAGAGAGGGAGAGCTGCACGAGCTGGTTGGTGTCCTGTTCCCCACACTGGTGGAGGCGGAGCGCTGCGCCCTCCTGCAAAGAATGGTGGAATCCGTCCGGCCGATCCGCACCACCGTCCGGGATACGATCACCGAGTTGCAGATCAGCAGCCAGATGCGCATTTCGCCGCGTTCCTTCCGTCCGCGAGTGCAAACCGCCGCTGCAGCGCTCGCGTAACGTCGCTCGCATTCATCGCCGCTGTTCCAGATTTCCGGCTCAGCGCGCGACCGTTGCGCGCCCAGGCGCTTGCCCCTCAATCCCCTCACCCCCCGTGGTAAGATTCCTCTGAAGTGGCGACTGCCCATTCTGCAGGCCCCGCTGCTCGATCCGATGACCCGCTCACACCAGGAAGCTCCCAGGCTGACGCTAGCCGCCTTGACGGAGCGCTTGAAGAAGGAAGGCTTTGCCATGGAGCAGCAGGGTCCCGGAAGCGTCCGCGTGAGCAAGAACGGGTGCGCCGCTGTGCTGGAGGAGGCTGGCGGAGTCCTGCGGCTCGCCGTTCCGCCGGGCCTCGTCCTGGGACAAAGCATTGCCAGGCTCGTAGATCGCGGCTTCCAGAAGTTCTGGCAGGATGGAGATCGCAAACAGCCGGCTGTCGCGGAGCAGCTCAGGTTCTTGCATCTTTTCGAGCAGGAGTTGCGCACGGCGCTCGGGCTCACCACTCTCTACAACGAGGCCCTGGGCACGGTGTCCGCGCGCTACGTCTATGACCGGCTGGAGGGCAGAGAAAAAGGCAAGCGTCACCCTTCGTTCGATTAGCGCCGCCAGGCTTACTCGGACCCTAGCCCTTGACGGTAAGAATCTTTGTGAAGCCTTCACTGCGGCTGGGGGGAGCCAGCCGGCGCGCCATTCGCTCCATGACGGCCCGCGGAACCTTGCGATGGCGCCGCTGGTTCCGCTTCAGGCAGGTCGCCAGCGGCACGTCGAAGTAGACGGCGTGCATCCGGTAACCATACTGCGCGGCGAGCTGAAAATACGGGCGGCGCTCCCGAGGCGTAAGATTGGTGGCATCTACGTAATTCCGCTTGCGGCCCAGCCGGAGCCGCGTCTGTAGCAGCCCGCGCAGCGTCAGGAAAATCAGGGGCTGCGCGCTCTGATCGGTCTCATCATCCAGCAGCCATAGGCGCAGGGTGTCGCTCGAAAGCGGATGAATGCCGCGACGTGCGAAGTAAGTGGACTTGCCCGAACCGGGCAGCCCTACCGCCAGGGTAATGGTTCCCTTCGCCTTCGGTTTCATGGCCGCAACCTACCCGGCCAGGCTCGTCTCGATGGGAAGCGCCAGAGGCGGCTCGCAGAGAAAGTCAAAGCCTTTCATTTTCGCGAGGGCGGCGGAAATGGCGCTCTCTGTGGTGGGTTTCACGCTGATCATGAACGGCAGATTGTGCGTCTCGGCGCAGGGCTCCTCGAGTACCGCGTCAATGTTGATGTGGTGCTCGGCAAGCACCGCGGCGATTTGCGCGATGATTCCGACGCGGTCGTCCACCAGGAAGCGCAGATAGTACGGGCGGGATTGCGCTTCGATGCCGGCGCGTGCGACCTCCTCGAGTTTCCAGAAGGCAAAGGCCGGTGCGCGCAGGGATGCTCCGTGTCGCAGATCGCGCGCGGCGCGCATGATGTCGGAGACGACGGCAACACCGGTGGGCTTGCCGGCGCCGCGCCCGTAATAGAGCGTGTCTTCGCCGTAGGTTCCCTTCACCCAGATAGCGTTGTACGACCCCTGCACCTTGCTGAGCATGGCGCTCTGCGGCACCAGCACCGGGCGCACGAACAGTCCCAGGCCATTCGCCCCGCGCGTTGCT
>JBGPJR010000175.1:0-4910 GCA_041485545.1 Terriglobia bacterium | reverse complement strand
TGGCCCGCGCCGGTGAAACGGATCCCGATGAAGCCAAGCCCGCCGTCGTTGAAGAAGCTCCCGCACAGCGTCCCATCCACGTAGAAGTTCCGCTGGTGCTCGTGCCGGTCAGCGTCATTGACCCCTACAACCGTTTTGTTACGGGCCTGGAGAAAGAACATTTCGAGATCTACGAGGACAAGGAGCAGCAGACCATCGAGCACTTCTCGAATGAGGATGTTCCCTTGTCAGCGGGCCTGCTGTTTGACGCCAGCGGAAGCATGTCGGACAAGCTGGACAAGGCCCGCGCGGCCGTGATGCAGTTCTTCCGCAGCTCCAATCCGGACGACGAATTCTTCCTGATCAGCTTCAACGACCGTCCCAACCAAGTGGCTGAGTTCACGCAAAACGAAGGCGATCTGCAGAACAAGCTGAACTTCACCGAAGCCAAGGGCCGCACCTCGCTGCTGGACGCCATCTATCTGGGCCTGCACGAGATGAAGAAGGCCCGGCATTCCCGCAAGGTGCTGCTGATCTTCTCCGATGGCGGCGACAACCACAGCCGTTACTCGGAGGGGGACATCAAGCGGGCGGTGCGGGAAACCGACGTGCAGATTTACGCCATCGGGATTTTTGAGCCGTACTCCAGCCGCAGCCGCACTCCGGAGGAGCTGGCCGGCCCCTCGCTGCTCACCGAGATCGCGGAGATGACCGGGGGGCGACAGTTCCCCGTCGAGAACCCGAACGACCTGCCCGATATCGCCCGCAAGATCGGTCGTGAATTGCGCAACCTGTACGTCCTTGGGTATACGCCCAGCAATACCGACCGCGATGGCAAATGGAGAAAGATTCAGGTCCGGCTCAACCCGCCGCGCGGATTGCCGCCCCTGCAGCTGTTCAGCAAGTCCGGCTATTATGCTCCTCAGAGGTAGGAAAGTGCGCCAGATGGGAGGTATCGGTCCCCTCGGCGTGGGGCGTGGTCTCTTCGCCAGCGGGTTGGCGGCGCTCGCCTTGGCTCTGATATGTGTCCCGGCGTCGGCGCAGTCTGCACCCCAGCCGCCTTCCCAATCGAACGATGAGTTCCGCCTGCGCGTGCAGACAGACCTGGTAGTCCTCTACACCACCGTAACGGACAAGAATGGCCGGCCCGTCACCGATCTGACCCAGAACCAGTTCCGCGTCTTCGACAACAACGCGGAGCAGAAGCTCAAGATCTTCAAGCGGGAGGACATTCCCGTCTCCGTCGGCATCGTCGTGGATAACAGCGGCAGCATGCGCGACAAGCGCAAGGGAGTGAATGCCGCCGCGATGCATTTTGTCCAGAGCAGCAACCCGCTCGATGAGGTCTTCATTGTGAACTTCAACGAGGACGCCTTTCTGGACGCCGACTTCACCGGCAACGTCCACCTGCTGGAGGACGCGCTGGAAAAGATCGACTCGCGCGGGGGCACGGCTCTCTACGACGCTTTGGACATGTCCCTCAAGCACATTGCCGAGCGCGCCACGCTGGACAAGAAGGTCCTCATCGCCATTACGGATGGCGAGGATAACGCCAGTCGCATCAGCCTGGAACAGATCGTGCAAACCTTGGAGCATTCCAGCGTGATGGTCTACACCGTGGCGCTGATCGGCGGGGAAAAAGACCGCGTCACGCGGCGCGCCAAACGGGCGCTGGAGAATATCTCCCAAGCCACCGGCGCCAATGCCTATTTTCCCAAAGACCCCAACGACGTTCTGGGCATCGCGACGCAGATTGCCAATGAAATCCGCAACCAGTACGTGCTGGCCTACACGCCGCCGAACCTGGGCGGCGACAGCGGCTTTCGCAAAGTGGAGGTGCGCGTGGACGCCCCCAAGAAGGGCAAGCTCAACGTGCGCACCCGCACCGGCTACTATCCCCAAGCCATCACGCAAGCGCCGCCCGAAGAAACCTCTCTCAAAGAACCCGGCCCCAGCGGGTTGTAAGCGGCTCCAGCAGCTCTCCGCGAGCAACACGCCATTGTGTGCCTACATCGCTCTGCGGCCGTCCATGGCGCGGGACATGGTGGCGGAGTCCACGTACTCCAGCTCGCTCCCGACCGGCACGCCCAGCGCGATGCGCGTCACGTTCACATTCAGCGGCTTGAGCACATTGGACAGATAGACGGCGGTAGTTTCGCCTTCGACCGTGGGATTGGTGGCGAGGATGACTTCCTCCACGCCGTCGTTGCGGACTCGCTGCACCAGGCTCTCAATCTTCAATTGCTCCGGACCGATGCCGTGGAGCGGCGACAAGACGCCTTGGAGCACGTGGTAGCGCCCGCGGTAGTGGGCCGTCTTTTCGATGGGGACGATGCTGGCGGGGTCCTCCACCACGCACAGCAGGCGTGAGTCGCGCGAGGGGTCGGAGCAATAAACACAGGGCGAGATCTCGGTGATGTTGTGGCAGATATCGCACAGCCGAATGCTCTGCCGCAGCTCGCGAATGGCGTTGGCCAGCCGCTCGACATCCGCGTCTTCTACTTTGAGCAGATGGAAGGCGATCCGCTGGGCAGATTTCGATCCGATGCCGGGCAGGCGCCTCAGCTCGTCAATAAGCCGAGCCATCGGTTTGGCGTATTCCGGCATGCAAAACTCCAAATCCCCTATCACACTGCCCGAGAAGGGCGCTCAGAACAGGCCGGGGATCTTCAGCCCGCCGGCGAGCCCGCCCAGCATCCCCTTCAGCGAATCGTCCACCTTGCGCAATCCTTCGTTGACCGCGGCCTGGACCAGATCCCTGCAGCATCTCCACGTCACCGTCCTTGACGGCCTCGGGATCAATGCGGATGGAAAGCAGTTTCTTGTTACCGTTCATCTGCACCGTGACCACGCCGCCGCCCGCCGAAGCCTCGACGCGGATCGTGTCCATTTTCTGCTGCAGCTCCTCCTGCATTTTCTTCATCTGCACCATCATGTCTTGCAGGTTCCGCATGGTTCATCCCTTCCGCTTCCGGATTCCGGTGACGGGCTTGCCGAACAGCTGCTCGAACTCGCGCACCTCGGGGTCCTGGCGAACCTGGGCCTCTGCCGCGGCGTCCGGCGCAGGAGCCGGTTTGGCAGCCCCTCTCGCCGCCACGCCGGAGCGGAGCGGCTGGACCGCCCTGGAAGTGTTGTCTGCCAGCGTAACGCGCAGCTTCGCGCCGGCCACTTCGGCGATGACCCCTTCCAGCGTCTGCCGGTCTGCATCGGTCAGGATGGCGGCAATCCCGGCGCTGGCCGGCCGCAGACGCACTTCTTGCTCACCGAACTCCCAGCGCGCGCCGGCCAGCAGCGAGACCAGCCCGTGCTTGGAACGCGCCTCTAGCCGCCGCACGATTTCCTGCGACCACGTTTCCTCGCGCGATGGCAAATCCTCTCGTGTGGTCTCATCCTGCGCAGCCGGCGGAGCGGCCGCATCGGCATTGGACCCCGGCAGGTTTTGGCGCTTCCGCAGCGTGTCGCGCTCAAAGGGACTCAGACCTGCCGGGCGCGCGGCGGCCGTCGCCGGCGGATTCGTCGAGCCAGTCACACGAGCCGCCGGCAGCGGGCCGGCCGGGTTGCGCTCCGCAGACGTTCGGGAGCTGTCACCAGATTCTGACTGCGCTAGCAGTTCCTCGATGGCGACCAGCCGCTCCGCCTCCACCAGCTTGAGCAGACCCAGTTCCATATAGAAACGCGGCTCCATGGTGTAACGCATCTGCTGGTGCAGCGCGAGCAAGATGTCCAGGAAGCGCATCAGGTCTTCTTCGGAGAAGTTTGCGGCCAGCGCCGCCAGCCGCTCGGCCTCCTCCGGCGAGGATTCCAGCAACTGCGGCTCGGGCCCGGCCAGCTTCACGACCAAGAGGTTGCGCACGGCGCGCACCAGCTGCGAGCAGAAGTGCGGAAGCTGATAGCCCTCCTCCACCAAGCGCGCCACCACTTTCAGCACGTGCTCACGATTGCGTTCCCTCACGGCATGGAACACCTCTTCGATGAGCTGGGAGGGTACGGCGCCGAGCAGGCGCAGCACGGCCGGCCCTTCGAGCGGGGAGCCAAACGCCGTGATGGCCTGCTCCAAACGCGACTGCGCGTCGCGCAAGCTGCCTCCGGCGGCGGCGGCGATGGCGGCGAGCGCCTCGGCGTCTGCCTGGATTCCCTCCGCCGCGCAGACCTTCTCGAGGTTCTCCAGCACCTCGGCGAAGCTCGCGGCGTGAAAAGCGAAATGCTGACAGCGCGAGAGAATGGTCTCCGGCAGCTCGTGCAGTTCCGTCGTGGCCAGGATGAAGACGACGTGCGGCGGCGGCTCCTCGAGTGTTTTCAGCAGCGCGTTGAAGCCTTCCGGGGTGATCTGATGGGCTTCGTCAATGATGAAGACCTTGTAGCGGTCGCGCGCCGTGGCATAGCGGACGTTCTCGCGCAGCTCGCGCACGGCGTCAATGCCGCGATTGGAGGCCGCGTCAATCTCGATGACATCCACCGCGCGCCCCGCAGCGATTTCTTTGCAGGAGTCGCACTCATTACACGGTTCCGGAGCAGGTCCCTTGTGACAATTGAGCGCCTTGGCGAGCAGGCGCGCCACGGATGTCTTGCCGACGCCGCGCTGCCCGGAGAAGACGTAGCCGTGCCCGATGCGGTTCAACCGCAGCGCGTTCTGCAGCGTTTGCGTGACGTGCCGCTGCCCCACCACTTCCGAGAAGCGCTGCGGGCGCCAGGTGCGTGCGATGACCTGATGCATGGTGTTTCCGTCCGGTTAGCTACGGGCGACTTACCTCCTGGGAGCGCCGTCCTCGCCGCCGCCGCTTTGAAATTTCCTCTATGCAGCCCGGAGCCCGCGGAGCGACCATCGGGAGCGCAGCGCAAAGGCTGGACGCAGTCCCGCGAGGCCGTCTCCCCGGCGCTTCTGTTCGGCCAGGATCCGGAGGGCTACCGCCCTATCGGACCTTGGCGCGGCT
>JBGPJR010000174.1:0-4942 GCA_041485545.1 Terriglobia bacterium | reverse complement strand
TCGCGGTGTCGGAAGGTGTTTTCCAGTACCACGATGGCGTCATCCACCAGCCGGCCCACTCCCAGGGCCAGACCTCCCAGGGTGACGGTGTTCAGCGTCATGCCGGCAAAGTACATCAGGGCGAAGGTGGAGATGAGCGAGATCGGAATGGCGATGGAAACAATCAGGGTGCTGCGGATGCTGCGCAGGAACACCAGCAGGACGAGCACCGCCAGAATTCCGCCGAACAAAGCTTCCTGCTGCACGGTGCCGATGGACCGCTCAATAAACCGGGAATTATCCTGCAAGACGCCCACTTTGACGTTCGGGAAATCAGCGCTGAGCCGCGCGGCTTCCTCGCGCACGCCCCGGGCCACCGACACGGTGTTGGCCCCGGACTGCTTCTGGACGCTGATGCGCACGCCGGGCTGCCCGTCGATGCGGATCATTTGCCGCTCATCTTCCGTGCCGTCCTCCAGAGTCGCGACGTCGCGCAGATACACGGGCACGCCCTTGCGGGTGGTCAGGACGAGATTGCGAATCTGGTCCAGATTCTGAAACTCGCCCTCCGTGCGGAGGTTCAGCTCCACGTTGCCTTCCTGAATCCTGCCGGCCGGCGAGTTGGAGTTCTCCTGGCGGATGAGGTTGACCACCTGACTGACGGAGAGGTCCAGGGCGCGCAGCTTTTCCAGCGAGGTATTGATGTGGATTTCGCGGCGCAATCCGCCCTGCACGCTGGCCTGCCCCACGCCGGGCACGCGCTCCAGCCGGTACTGGATCTGATCCTCGGCAAACTGGCGCAGCTCGCGCGGATCCATGTCGGCGGATACGGAGAGCACGATGATGGCCTGCTGGTTGGGATCGAACTTCTGGATCTGGGGCGAATCGGCCCCGTCCGGCAGCTGTCCTCGGATGCGGTCAATGCGCGTGCGCACCTCGTCGGCGGCCTCGTTCAGATCCGTACCCCAGACAAACGAGACGTTTACCTGGCTGCGGTCGGAGCCGGAATTGGAGGTGACGGTCTCGACGCCCGGCGCTGATCCCACGGCGTTCTCGACGCGCCGCGTGACCAGCTGCTCCACGTCTTCCGGAGGCGCGCCGTCGTAGCGGGTACTCACCGAGACGCGGGGCACCTCGATGTTGGGCATCAGATCAATCGGCAGCTTGAGGAAGGAAATGGTGCCCAGCAGGATCGCAAGGGCGCAACAGATGTACACCGAAACCGAGCGGCGGATGGCGAGATCCGGCAAACTCATGAACGATCCTCCGCGGCGGCGCGGCTGGCGGGCGTCTCCACCGTGGAGCCGTCCTGCAAGTTCTGCGAGCCCTTGGTTACCACAGTGGTGCCTTGGGCCAGCCCGCTCACGATCTCCACACCCTTGTCCGTGCTGATTCCGGTTTGAACCGGCGTAAAGTGGACGCGGTTGCCTTGCAAGACGTGGACGCCCGTCTGCATGCCCCGCACCACCACGGCTTCGCTGGGCACCAGCAACGCTTGCCGCTCCGCACCCACGTCCATCTGGATGCGTGCAGACATTTCTGCCTTGAGCTGGTCGTTGGTGTTGGGAATCTCCACCTGGACGAGTCCGCTGCGGGTGGCGGCATCCAGCATCGGGGAGATGCGAGCCACCCGTCCTTCCACGGCTTTGCCTCCCAGAGCGTCAATGAAAACCACCGCGCGGTTGCCAATGTGCATATCGGCCAGGTACTGTTCGGGAACCCGCACTTCTGTGATCAGCGAGGAGAGGCGCAGAACGCTGAGCAGGGGCGTGTTGGTGCCGACCAGCGCTCCCGGATCTACGCTGCGCTGGGCGATCCATCCGGTCAGCGGAGAAACAATCTGCCCCTGCTGCTGGCGAATCTTCAGCTCTGCCAGGTCCGCCTGGGCGGCGCGCACCTGGGCTTCGGCCAGCTTCAGTTGCGCCTCCACGACGCGCACCCGGGTCTGTGCCGAATCCTGGCTCTGGATGGAAACCAGACCCTCCGCCGCGAGCTGGGCTGTCCGGGCCTGGTCTGCTTTGGCATTCTCCAACTCGGCTTGGCGCTGCGCCAGCGTAGCCTCGGCGACGGCTAGGGAGGCTTCCGAGCGGAGAACCTGCTGATCCAATTCGTCACCTTCCAGGGTGGCGAGCAGCTGGCCTTCCTGCACCATGTCCCCCACGTCGACCAGGACCTTCTCCACCTTGCCGGAGCTTCGGGCCATCACCTGGACTTGCTCTTTGGGTTTGAGCGAGCCCACCAGGGCCAGCTGCTCGCGGACGGCCCCCTGCGTTACCGTCGTAGTATCTACCAGCGGAACACGGTTACCGGGGCCACCAAAGCCCCCGCCGCCTGGACCACCAAAACCACCACCCGGATTACCGCCTCCGCCCTGCGCATTGGCCCCGCCCGATCGACCGCCTCCCGGACCTTGCCGGCCCGGCGCATTCGGTTGAGAAGAGTCCGAAGGCCCCGCGGCCTCGAGTCCGCTGCGAGACAGATACATGCGAACCGCGAGCACGCTGCCAACCGGCAGAACCGCTAAGAGTAATATGAGTATAACTTTCTGCTTGCCTGTTTTCGCCACTCCGTTCCCCTTGTTCTGATCAATATACGCTTGCTGAATTCTGCGCAGTCTCCGCCCGTCCAAACCTCTCCCCGCCAGGATACCAATCCCTTAAAGAATTAGACGCAATATTTCGGCGTCTGGTTGCGGGAAAAATTCCCGGACCCAGCAAGGCGCCGCTCGCACCGTCGCACCCTCCCCGTTGTCCGCCGCTTGACCCGGCTTGGCGGGGGATGATAGCGTTCTGCTTTCATGGGCCAAAACATTTCCTTGTTTCCAGAACTAGGCGAGCGGTCTCGCGAATCGCGCGACCGGGGCGTCTTTCCTTCTCAGAAGATTCAGGAGTTTATGGATTCCGGCAAGATCAGCGCGGCGACCTCCTTTAGCCCCAAGCAGGTTCAGCCGGCGAGTCTCGATCTCCGCCTCGGACCGACCGCCTATCGGGTGCGGGCCAGTTTCCTGCCCGATAAGTTCGCGGTCGAAGAGCGAATCCGGGAACTGGGGATGGCCGAGATGGACCTGCGATCCGGCGCGGTCTTCGAAAAGCACTGTGTCTATATCGTGCCCCTGCTGGAGGAGCTGCATTTGCCGGACGACGTGTCCGGAAAAGCCAATCCCAAGAGCACCACCGGCAGGCTGGATATTTTCACGCGCCTGATCACGGATTACGGGAAGGAATTCGAGCGGGTCCCGCAAGGCTACGCCGGCAGGCTGTACGCCGAAGTGGTCCCGAGGACCTTCAGCGTGCGAGTCTGTGAGGGAATGAGTTTGAACCAAATCCGATTTGTCAAAGGAAAGCCCCCGCGCGTGCGGGAGGATTCCGCGCTCGAGAAACTGGGTGATGAGACGCCGCTGGCGTTTTCCGCGGACGACAGCCCGACCGAATCGATTCGGCAAATTTCGGTTGATCTCATCGGCGCCGGCTCGGAAGTCGTGGGGTACAAGGCCAAGCCCCACGCCCCGCTGATTGACCTGGGGGCGGTGGGACTCTACGATCCCGGGGAGTTTTGGGAACCGATCCGCAGCACCCGCCGGATCATCCTCAACCCGGACGACTTCTACATCCTCGTCTCCAAGCAGAAGGTTTGGATTCCGCCGGACTGGGCCGCCGAAATGGTGGCGTACGACGCCACCTTCGGCGAATTCCGGAGCCACTACGCCGGTTTCTTTGATCCTGGTTTCGGCTATGCCGTGGAGGAGGGAAGAGGAACCCATGCGGTTCTGGAGGTCCGCTCGCACGAAGTTCCCTTTGTCATGGAGGATGGACAGATGGTCGGACGGCTCGAATACGAGCGTCTCCTGGCCCCCCCCGACAAGCTCTACGGGCCCCGCATCGGCTCGTCCTACCAGTCCCAAGGCCTCTCGCTCAGCAGACAATTCCGCAGACAGTAGTCGAGCGTGCCTGCCCGCACTGCGTTGGCAGCCCGCCTGGCCCGAGCGGCGCCGCTACGGGCGCGCCGCGGGTCGCGCGGCCGAGTCGGCTTGCTCCTGCGCCAGATAGAACTGCGCCAGCTCCAGATCCGACGGTTTAGTAATCTTGATGTTGCGCTCCGAACCGGGAACCACCGTTACCTCCACGCCGAGGTGTTCCACCAGGCTGGCCTCGTCCGTCCCCACAAATTGATCCTCGTGCGCTTTGGCGAATGCCTGCCGCAGAATTTCATAGCGAAAGACCTGCGGCGTCTGCGCCAGCACGATGCGCTGGCGCGGGATGGTGCCCAGGATGCGCGTCCGCTCCACCTGCTTCACCGTATCCACGCTGAGGATTCCCAGAATGGCGGCGCCCGTGCGCGCAGCCTCCTGAATCACCGCGGAGATCAGGGCCGGTGTAACCAGGGGCCGCACCGCGTCGTGAACCGCCACCAGGTCCGTGTCGTCCGGCAGGGCGCGGAAGCCGCTCTCCACCGAGTCCTGGCGGTGGTCTCCGCCCGGCACCACCGTCACCTTTTTCCCCAACGCCGCAACGGCCAGGCTCTTCTCGACGGCCGAAACATCGTCGGCAGGACAGGCCAGGATGATTTCCGCGATCTGCGGGCAGGCGGCGAACCGGCGCAGCGTGTGCAGGAAGATGGGAACGCCCGCGAGCTTGAGAAATTGTTTCTTGTTGTGCCCCATGCGGACACCCTGGCCCGCCGCGGGGATGATGGCCACGACCTTTTCGCGCATTGCACGCTCCTCCACCAGCCGGGTCCGGCCGGCTTGGGGAGAAGATTGTCCGGCAAAGCGACAGTTCCGTCAACGGTTCAGTTGGAATGCTTGCGCGATCCCAGAGGCGAGGGAGGAAAGAGAACGGGGAGCCCGGAGGCTCCCCCGTTTCGATGAAAGGATCGAAGCGGGATCTCCGCTTCTTGCGGGAGGGTGCGGAATCGAGGCCTTATCAGCTATTTACTTGCCCACCACGAGAATGGAAAACGAACC
>JBGPJR010000173.1:0-4942 GCA_041485545.1 Terriglobia bacterium | reverse complement strand
CAGGCCTTCCGCGACGTCCTCTACCTGGAGCACGACGTTCCGTTCGGGAAGCTCCTGCGCAACATGCACCGCTGGGCGGCGCACCTGATGATCATCACGGTGTGGCTGCACATGTTCCGGGTCTTTCTGACCGGCTCGTACAAGAAACCGCGGGAATTTAACTGGTGCGTAGGCGTGATCCTGCTGGTGCTGACCATGCTGCTCTCCTTCACCGGCTACCTGCTGCCGGACGATCAGCTGGGCTTCTGGGCGGTTACGGTAGGAACCAACATGGCGCGGGCTTCCCCGATGCTGGGACATGAAGGCCCGCTGGGACCGCAACTGGGCATGACACCGTTCAACGACGTGCGGTTCGCGCTGCTGGGCGGCTCCATTGTGGATTCCAACGCGTTGCTGCGGGCCTACATCTGGCACTGCATCGCCATTCCCATCATCGCCACCACGTTCATGATCGTGCACTTCTGGCGCGTGCGAAAGGATGGCGGCATCAGCGGGCCCGCGCCGGTGGTGCTGGAAAAGGAAGTACGCTGGGACCGTCTGGACGAGTCCACGGTGCGAGGGAGGGGTTAGGCAATGGATTGGCGCCAACTGTGGGAGATTGCCAGCACCCCGGACAACGTACCCATCGCCTCCCTGCTGCTGCTGGTGCCGTTTTATATGTGGTACGGTTTCCGGCAGTCTCTGGCAAATGACCGACTCATTGAGCAACTGGAAGCCGATCCAGCGCTGGCCAAGACCCACCACCGCAAGACGCTGCCCTGGCACCCCGAGTGGTCCAAGGAAGTACATGTCTGGCCTTTTCTGCTGCGCGTGGAGTTTCTAGCCGCTGTCATCGTCACGGTGATCCTGTTTGTGTGGTCCATCACGCTGAACGCGCCCCTAGAGGAGCCTTCCAATCCCAACCTGACCATGAATCCCGCCAAGGCGCCCTGGTACTTCCTGGGCTTGCAGGAAATGCTGGTTTACTTTGATCCCTGGATGGCCGGCGTGGTGCTGCCTACGCTCATCATTGTGGGCCTGATGGCCATTCCGTACATGGACGTGAACCCCCTCGGGAACGGATATTACACCTACAAGCAGCGCCGCTTTGCTATCTGGGCGTTTTGCTTCGGCTTTATCGGCCTGTGGGTGTTGATGGTGATCGTGGGCACGTTCATCCGCGGGCCGGGCTGGATGTGGTTCTGGCCGGGGAGTACGTGGGATCACAACCGCCTGATCTTTGAAGTCAACCGGAACCTGGATGAGGTGGTGGCCGGAGTCTTTTCTTTCGTGGGCTTGCAAAGCGTTGCGAACTGGTTCGCCAATGTGTGGGTCAAAGCTGCCTTCGGCGCGGTTACCGTGGGCGTTTACTTCGCGCTGGCCGGGTGGGCCTGCCATAAAGTCATCACGATGACCGAGTTCAGCCGCAAGGTCTATCAGCGCATGACTCTGCTGCAGTACGCAACCCTGCAGATTTTCCTGATCATGATGCTTCTCCTGCCCGTCAAGATGGTCTTACGACTTGCGTTCCGCATTAAATACCTTTGGGTAACGCCATGGTTCAACATATAAACGCACACGCTCGGAACCCTGTCGCGGCCGGAACGGAGACGCCGGATGCCTGAGGCTCCCGTCCCTCCCCAGGCGGGTCCTCCGCCGAAAGACCCCGTCAGCAGCCGGTCGCTCAGTTTCGCATTGCTCATCGCCTCGGTGCTGATGATGCTGACGCTCATGTGGGCGCTCTATGACGAAGACTACAGCATGCGCCCTTGGAAGGGGTATCAGAAGCAGTTCGTTACGCTCTACCGCGCCTTTCTGAACAAAGCCATCCCGGAGGCGGGGCAGAAAGAGCAGGAGGTGCGGCAGTCGCCCGAGTTCCAAAAGATGGAGCAAGACCTGCAAGGGGCTCAGGAAGCCGTCGCCTCTCAGGTCGCCGATATTGACAAGGAAGTCAGTCAGGTCCTCGATCCGCAGATTACGATCCTCAACAAAGCCTTTGCGGAAAAGCGCGGCCAGGTTTCGGCGCTCACCTACCAGTACGAGACGGCTTCCAGCGACAGCAGCAAGGCGTCATTCCAGAAAGTCATTGACGCGGCGCGGGCCGACATCTTGCGTGTCAACTTGCCTGCTACGCCGGCCGGCCCGGGCGGCCGGAAAGAATTCAAATATGACGAGCTGGAAGCGGAGTTGAACCGGCTGAAAGCTCGCAAAGCCGAGCTGCAAACCCAGCGCATCGCCTTGACGCAGCCCGCGACCGATCTGCGGAACCGCCGCGACACCTATTTGAAAGAGCATCTGGGGAGTCTTACGGAAGACCAGATGCGCGGCGTGCTGCGCAACGTGGACCAGTTCCGGGTCGAGATCAAGCAGATTCACATCGCCGATATAGACCTGGTGGATCGTTGTGAATCCTGCCACCTCGGAACGCGCGAGCCGGTCCTGATCACAGCGGCGGACATGGGAGGCCAGCGCGTCTTCACCAGCCATCCGCGCAAGGAACTGCTGGACGTCCATGATCCGGAACGATTCGGCTGCACCCCCTGCCACAACGGCAATGGGCGCGCCACCACCAGCGAAGAAAAGGCGCACGGGCTGAACAAATTCTGGCTCTGGCCCCTCTACGAAAAGGACAACGTGGAAGCCGGCTGCCAGCAGTGCCACACACGCGACATGTACCTGCCCATGGCCACCACGCTGAACACGGGGAAGTCGCTGTTCGACCATCGCGGCTGCGTCGGGTGCCATCGCTACGAAGGCTATGACACTGAGCCGGAGGACCTGCTGGCCGTGCAGCAGCAGATTCTCCAAAAGGACCAACTGAAGCGGAACAATCTCCTCGCCGCCGACCGGGCCATCAAAGAGGGCGACAACGCAGCCGATAACGCCACCGCGCAGCAGCTCTACGCCAAGGCCAGCGACCTGCGCGTTTCCTCCAGCGGCCTGGACGCGGAAATCGAGCAGCTCGACCTGCGCGCCGCCGACCTGCTCCGAGAACGCAAGAAGGTGGGGCCGAGCCTGAAGGAAGTGCGCGTCAAGCTGAACAAGAACTGGCTGCCCGTTTGGATCGCCAACCCGCAGGACTTCCGGCCGGGCACGCGCATGCCGCGCTTCCGATTGGATCAGGACCAGTTGGAGGCGGTCGCGGCGTTTATCTGGCAGTCGGGCATCGATGCCAAGCTGCCCGTGCAGCCGCGGGGGAATCCCCAGAACGGCAAGGAACTGTTGGAAACGCGCGGCTGCATGGCCTGCCATTCCGTGGGTGAAGGAGATCAGCGCGTGGGTGGAACCTTCGCAGCCAATCTGAGCCGCGTCGGTGAGAAGGCGAATTACGACTATCTGGTTCGCTGGGTGCATAATCCGCGCGAGCGCACGGCGCCGTACTCTCCTTCCGAGAAGCGCGACCTCACTCCGGAGGACTACGCCAAGCATGGCCTGCCATACGTCTTCGATCTGGACCACGCCACTTCGCCGAACAACGGTCATCCACTGCAAGTCCAGCAGATGACCGCGATGCCCAGCCTGCGCCTGAGTTGGGATGAAGCTCGCGACATTGCCAGCTACCTCATGACGCTGAAGAAGCGGGAGCCCTCCGACTACCCGCCCGCGCCCTACCTGGATGATCCCGCGCTGAAGGCGAAGGGGCTCGACCTGGTCAAGCACTTTGGCTGCGCCGGCTGCCACGAGATTGCTGGCATGGAAGAGGAGACGCGCATCGGGACGGAGCTGACCAAAGAGGGCAGCAAGCCCATCGAGCGGCTGGACTTCGCTCTGTTCACGCATCCGGCCGAGCTCGAGGGCTGGTATACCCACAAAGGCTTCTTTGAACACAAGCTGGAGAATCCTGCCATTTACGACCAAGGCAAGGTGAAGCCGCCGCTCGAGAAGCTGCGCATGCCCAACCTCGACCTCACCCCGGACGAGATCACCGCGCTCACCACCTTTTTGCTCGGCAGCGTGGAGTCCAACCTTCCGGAGCGCTATTTCTATGCCCCGGAAGACCGGCGCCACGATATTCAGGAAGGCTGGAAGATTGTCCAGAAATATAACTGCACGGGATGCCATGTGCTGCGCATCGGACAGCGCTCCGTGCTGATGGATCTGCCGCGCTATCAGAGTCCCGACTGGAAGGACCAACTGCCGCCCAACCTCATCGGCGAAGGTGCGCGCGTGGATCCCCAATTCCTGGTGCGGTTCCTGCAGAACCCTGCCATGAGCGAGATCGACCTCAGCCGCAACGGCGTGCGTCCGTACCTGAAAGCGCGCATGCCCACGTTCTTCTTCTCGCCCGGCGAGGTGACCAAACTGGTGCGATTCTTCGAAGCACTCTCGTCGCAGCCGGAGCCGTATCTGCCGCCCAAGCTCGAGCCGCTGACCGACCTGGAACGGTCGCTGGCGCGGGCCTTGTTCAGCAGCCAGGGCGCGCCCTGCCTGGAGTGCCATGCGACGGGCGATCCGGTTCACGATCAGCGCGCCACGGCACCGAACTTCCTGCTGGCCAAGTCGCGCCTCAAGTCCGACTGGACCAGGCGCTGGATGCTGGACCCCGCCATGATGGCGCCCGGCACCGCCATGCCTTCCGGGCTGTTCCGCCAGGAAGGCAATCGCTGGGTGTTTGCAGGCCCCACGCCGCCGGGCTTCGCGCAGTATGACAAGGACCACGCCGATCTGCTGGTGCGGTATATCTTCGAGTTCACCCCGGAAGAGCAGCGCCGCATGCCTTCGGCTCCGGCCCCTGTGGCTTCGCTGCAGCCATAGTCGTCCGCATCGCGTGCGTGCCTTGCACCGCTCTGCCACGCCCCAGACAAGTTAATCTTTTACAGCAGAAGTTCTCTGCAACTATTAGATTAATAAACTAGTACTATTTATTTTATGCGTGACAGCCGGTGCGCCGCCGCGGGCACCAAATTGTCGGCGCTTTGATGCTACACTGGGTGGCAACTCTCTTGGAACGAAAGGGACAAAT
>JBGPJR010000172.1:0-4953 GCA_041485545.1 Terriglobia bacterium | reverse complement strand
TGGGCTGCGAAACGCGGACGGACTGAATCTGGCCGGGAAACGCCTCCATCAACTCCGGGATGACGGCGTGCCCGCGGGGATGCTCAAAGCGAAGCTGGCCGTCGAACAGCGTGGGATCGACCTGGAAGCGCTGCCGTAGGCCGTCGCGCAACGCCTCCGGCTGCTGGGTCTCCACCAGGATGACCTCGCCGCCCACCTCGCGCTTGAGCGCCGCCGGGGTGTCGCAAGCGACCAGCTTGCCGCGGTCCAGGATGGCCAGCCGGTCGCAGTGCTCGGCTTCCTCCAGCAGGTGCGTCGTCAGCAGGATCGTCACGCCTTCGGTGCGCACCGTGCGCAACTTCTCCCACAGCTCTCGCCGCACTCCCGGATCCAGGCCGGTGCTCGGCTCGTCCAGGAGCAGCACCGGAGGGCGGTGCAGCAGGCCCTTGGCTAGTTCCACGCGGCGGCGCTGGCCTCCTGAGAATTTTTCCAGGAGTTCTGCTTTTCGGTCCGCCAGTCCAAAGTCACGCAGCAACTGTTCGATGCGATCGTGCAGCGGTTTACCATGCAGGCCGTAGAGCAATCCCTGGTAGTGGAGGTTTTCCGCCGCGCTCAGCTTGCGGTCGACATTGGGCGCTTGAAACACGACGCCAATGCGGCGGCGCACCTCCTGCGCCTGCCGAACCACGTCGAAGCCAAGAATGCTCGCCACACCGGAGTTCGGCGGAAGCAGCGTGGAGAGAATGCGAAACAACGTGGTCTTGCCGCCGCCATTCGGTCCCAGCAAGCCGAAGATTTCGCCGCGCTCCACGGCGAAGGACACATCACAGAGAGCCTCGCGGGAGCCATAGCGCTTGCCTAAGTCCGCTGTTTCTACAGCCGCAACCGAGCTCATTTCGCTGCTCCTCGGTGCGGCGTGTAATCCGAGCCTGCAGCACCGTCCGCGGCGGATAAGCGGGCAGATATGCGAAATCTGCAGAAGGGTTGCACCGGTCTTCGTACCGGTTTGGGAAAATGGTGGGGCGGGCCGTGGAAGGACCGAATCATTGCGGCGTCTTGTCCAGCAACATCAGCGCATAGACCAAAGGAAGGTAGAACACGGACGCTAGCAGAAGCCGCCGGGCTTGGTGCTTGGTTTTCTCCATGCTGGCCCGCACCGCCACATACAGAAAGGCGGAGCCGAGCAGGGCCGCTCCGCCCAAGTAGAGCCAGCCGGTCACGCCCAGCCAGGTGGGAATCAAACTCACCGGCAACAGGGCCGCGCAATAGAACAGAATCTGGCGGCTGGTGGATTTTCCGTTTGGTTCCACGACCGGCAGCATGGCGATGCCGGCACGCGCGTAATCTTCTCGATACAGACACGCAATCGCAAGGAAGTGTGGAAACTGCCAACAAAACAGCATGGCATACAAGACCCAGGCCGCCACGGGCAACTCGCCGCGGGCAGCCGCCCAGCCGATCAGCGGCGGAACAGCGCCGGGAAACGCTCCGACCAGAGTGCACAGCGACGTGCGGGTCTTCAGCGGCGTGTACAAGAGCAGATAGCTGGTGAGCGTAGCCAGACCGAGGAACGCCGCCAGCAGGTTGGTCTGCCAGGCCAGATACAACGTGCCGCCGATCGCTAGCGCGACGCCAAACGCGAGCGCCCTGGGAGGGGAAAGGCGTCCGGTCGGGAGCGGTCGGTTGCGCGTTCGGTACATCAGGGAATCCTCGCTGCGTTCCCAGTACTGATTGAGCGCGGCGGTCCCGCCGGCCACCAAAGCGGTTCCGATGAGGGTGTGCAGGAGAAGAAACAGTCGCAGGTCCGCAGCCGAGCCCAGATAGAAGCCCACCAACGTCGCAAACACGATGAGGCTGGTGACACCCGGTTTGGTGAGCTCCGCGTAGTCGGCGAGGCCGAGTCGGCGCGCCAGAGTCATCGGCACACTTGCCTGCGTGAGGCTCATGCAGGACTCTTCTCTACGCGCTGCTGTATCGGAGCGGGCAAGCCCAGCGCGCGCGTGCGGCGAAAGGCGAGCAATGTCAGCACCCAGGAGATCCCCAAGGCCAGCGCTCCGGCCGCCACGTGCAACGTTGTGATCCACACCAGTATCTGCGTGGGAACTGCTGCTGCGGCCTCTTGTGTCTGGCGGAGCAAAAGGGAAATCACCCCCAACGCGATTTGCACGATGATCAAGATGCCCAGACTCAGCGCCAGCCGCTGCAGGGGTCTCTGTTCCGGCAGATGGGTGGCGCGGACCACCACCCAGCCCACCAGGCCGGCAACGACGAAGGCCCCTGCGGTGTGCGGCTGAAAATCCAAAACGCCGTGCCGCAGAGACGCTCCGAGCACCAGTTGCAGGAAGATCGCGCCGAAGGTAGCTGCGCAAAGATGTCGGAACGAAGGCGAGCGCACATCGTCAAGCGTTCCGGAGGCCAGATCCCAGCTGCGGCTGGTAAACACCGCCAGACTCAGCGTGAGACAAAAGAAAAGTTGCGCCAGGCAGGCATGACCAATGGAAACCGCAGCGGGCAGCCGGTACAAAACCGTGATGCCACCGAGCACGCCTTGCAAAATCACAGCGCCTAGCGCCAGCCAGGCCAGCCGTCGCATCCAGCGCCGCGGTTCCCTGCGCCAGATCCACACCGCCAGAACCATGGTCAACACTCCCACGGAGGTCGCAATCATGCGGTGACCGTGTTCATAGAACACGCCGCCTTGCATGGGAGGCATCCACGTTCCGAACGACAGCGGCCAATCGGGGACGGCCAATCCGGCTTGGTTTCCCACTACCAAAGCGCCGGCGATGATCAGACACAAAGTAGAAGCGGCCGTGAGCAACGCAAAACGGCTCAGGGAAGGTGAGGGCAGGGAATACTCCTCACCTCCCCGTCCGTTGAGGATGTCTCGGTCCGCCAGGAAAGAACCAGGAGAAGCCAAGAATCGTTCTCCCGTCAACCCTTGAAGCTAAAGTCCACCGTCTTAGTCTCGCTGGGGCCGACCGTTACCTTCTGCTCGGTGGTGCCGTACTTTTCCTGCCAAGCCTCGATGGTGTAATCGCCCGGGGGCAGGCCCTTGATCGTGAAGGTTCCATCCGCGCCCGTGACGGCGGCGAAGGGATGCTTCTGCACACCAATATAGGCTTTCATCCAGGGGTGCACGTTGCACTTGATCGGGATCATCACCTCGGGCCGCGCGAACTCCTGTTCGATGGGGGCAGAGCCGGGTGGCTGGGACTGATTCCACTCCCGGTTCTGGGTCGGCATGGGATGGATGTTGTGGTTGGTGGGATCGTCGTTTCGAACTTCCAGTTTCTGGCCTGCCATAAGCGCCAGCACGTGCGGAAGGTAATGGCAGCCCTTCTGGTCTAGCGCGACGGGCTCGGAGGGAACGGGGAAGGTGCGGTCGCCGAGGCCCTCTTTCACGTACACGTAGGCGAAGCGGAGCGTTCCGTTGTCGTTGACCACGACCTCTTCGCTGTAGACGGGCTCTTTGCTGGCCTCCGTGCAAGCCGGGACGGCGTCCATGCGGATGCGGGGCATCGTGGGCTTGGTTCCTTCAAAGGAGACCTTCCCCGTGATGGTGGCGGCTGTGGCGGCATCGACGGGCGCGGAGGGGGCCGCCGCCGGGGTGGCGGCAGGCTGTTCTGCAGCGGGCTGCGGCGCGTTTCCGCCCCCGCAACCAGACAGCAACACCCCCAACGACAAGGAGGTGAGCCATAGCATCTTGGATCGGATCATTTCAGTGGTTCCTCTTTCTGTGGAGAAATTATTGCCGGCCTGCACATCCGAAGCCGGACCGCGGAAACGTGCTGGTAACAAATCGATTGTCCATAAGGACAGAAACAGACCGGCCCACCATCTTATCTAAAGTGGCTGCGGATTTTCAATAGAGGTCGCGTCGGGTTGCAGACGCAGCAATCCCCCTCTCGGAAAGGGTACAGGACGGGGAAATCTACCGAGGCTTTGTGGCAGGCACCGCGGCCTCGGCCAGAAAACGCTCAATGCGATCTCGATCCGCTGCGGAGGGCCCGACGAATTCCAGTCCCATAAACTTGCCCGGCACTTCGTGGGCGACGCGGGCTTTGGAACGGATCGGCTGTGCCGAGCCGGGAAGCGTCCAGGTGACAGTGCCCTCCGAGTCCTGGGCAAAGGTCGTGTCGGATCGGACCAGCAGGCCGCTGGTACTGATGTTTTCCGCTTGGCCCGCGACCGTCCGGCCGTCGAAACTGCATTCGATCGGAACATGCAACGGCGCGCGCCTGTGCTTGCGCTGCTCAACTCCAGACCACTCGCCGACGCGCACATCTGACATAGAAGAGAAGCCCCTTACTTCTACCGGACGAACTCAACCCCGCGCCGCCGGAGTATCCGAACTCTAAGCGACTCGCGATGGTTGCGGTTGAGAAGCTAACGCCGCGTCCGGGAAAGCGCCCGGTAGTATTCCTCGACGATGGCGCGGTACTCTTCCGGAACATTCTCCTGTGTCGCCAGCCGCACCGTGTCCGGTTCCTCCAAATCGAGTTGCCTCCGCAGACGCAGCTCCAACTCCTTCCACTGCTCGGTGAGTTCCGCGCGGAGCCGCTCCATCTGCTCCAGGTTGCCTTGGAAGCGTCCCCAGTCCAGGTCTTGCATGGAACGGACCAGATCCTGAACCGTCTTGCCGAACTCCGAATCCGGCGGCACCAAGGTGCGCAACTGCGCGGCTTCTTGCTGCAGTTCAGCGGTCCGGCGCTGCAGCTCAGCCTGCTGCTCCGGCGTCAGAGGTCCCAGTGGCCGATAGCCTCCCGGATTCCAGGCGCCTCCGTTCGTGTTCCCGGAAGTGCCTGCGAAGCCGTCGCGGATACCGTCTGCGGGACTACGGCCCAAGCCGCTCGAAAATTGATTCCCGCCCTGGGGCTGACCCGGGGTTCCGGGAGCGCCTCCAGCATTGCCGGCGCTTGACGGATTGCCGCCCTGCTGTCCTTGTCCTTGCTGCCCTTGCTGCCCCTGTTG
>JBGPJR010000171.1:0-4967 GCA_041485545.1 Terriglobia bacterium | reverse complement strand
CATATATACTTGGTGGTCACCTGAACCTAGAAACCCGCCGCGGCGAATCCATTTTGAGGAGGCCAGAGAAACCGTGCTTTGGGCAAGCTTTGCAATCCCAACATGGCGGCTCGGAGGAAGCGTTCCGATGGTTTGGCTGCTCTTCGTTGCGGCGTGCGGTTCGCTTTCTTGCAGTTCCACGAAAAGCCCCAGCGAGGGCTCTCCACAACCCCTCGTGGTGGCGGCGGCGGCGAATCTTACGGACTCCTTCGGAGAACTTGGTGCAGCTTTCTCCAAAGAAACAGGGATCGCCGTCACCTACGACTTCGGCAGTACGGCGCAATTGACGCAGCAGATCGAAAACGGGGCCCCTTTTGATGTTTTCGCCGCGGCCGACGTGGCGCACGTGGACCAGTTGGTGCAGAGCGGGAAGATTCTTGCCGCAAGCCGCGCCGTGTATGCCCGCGGAAGGCTGGCGCTGTGGAGCCCGGAAAACGCGGCGGTACCCATTCAGAAACTGGAGGACCTTTTGCAGCCCTCCGTGCGCTTCGTTGCCATCGCCAACCCGGCGGTTGCGCCCTACGGGGCGGCCGCGGTGGAGGCGCTTCGAAAAAGGAATCTGTGGGATCGCGTGCAACCGAAGATCGTCCAGACAGAGAACGTCAACGCTGCCAAACAACTGGCCGCCACGGGGAACGCCGAAGCCGCCTTTACGGCCTACTCGCTGGTGTTTCAAGAACCCGGACATGCGGTTCTCATTGACGCGGCGCTGTACTCTCCCATCGACCAGGCGCTGGGCGTGGTCGCTGCCTCGCCGCAACGGGCGAATGCAGAGCGCTTTGCAAGCTTCGTACTCCGCGGGGGCGGTCGGGCCATTCTGCAGCGCTATGGGTACGAACTGCCTCCCACCCGCTGAGCCCATCTGCTTTCTGCGCCAGACGTTCGTGGCTGCTATGATAGAATTCCGGGTTGGGGTCTTTTTTCGGATATGGCCAGAAGCATTGAGGTTCTCCCGTCCATCTTGTCGGCCGACATGGCCCGTTTGGGCGAGGAAATTGAGGCCGTCAAACGCGGTGGCGCGCGCGTTATCCACGTCGACGTGATGGACGGTCATTTTGTGCCCAACATCACTATTGGGCCGCCTGTGGTGCGCTCGCTGCGGCGCGCCACGGATTTGCTGCTGGACGTGCACCTGATGATTGAGGAGCCGGACCGCTACATCCCGGAGTTCATCGCAGCCGGCGCCGACGCGGTAACGGTGCATCAGGAGGCCTGCCGCCACCTGGACCTCACACTCAACCTGATTCGCTCCAGCGGCGCGGAGCCGGGCGTGGCCATCAATCCCGCCACTCCGGTGGACGTGCTTTCAGCGGTTCTCGAGCTGGTGGAATGCATTCTGGTGATGTCCGTAAATCCGGGCTTTGGAGGCCAGCAGTTTATTCCCTATACGCTGGGCAAGGTTCGGCAGCTCGACCGCGAGCGCCAGGAGCGGGGCCTGGATTTTCGCATCGAGATGGACGGCGGCCTTACACCCGAAAATGTGGGGGAAGTGGTGCGGGCCGGAGTGGATTGGATCGTGGCCGGTTCCAGCGTGTTTCATGGCGGCGAGCCGCGCCAGCGCGTGGAGCTGATGCAGCGGTTGGCTCAGGAAGCAACCCTGAGCCGCATTTAGGCCTCTATCTGGAAAGCAAACACTTGGATCGGGGGAATGGATCGCTCGTGAGGCAAGGGGAAAAAAGATTTCTTCTGCTGGCGGCCGGACTGCTGTTGCTGTCCGGGTGCGCGTTTCGGCGCCACCCCGTGGATACGCCGCTGCTGACCGATTCCCAGCAACCGGATAAGGAACTGTTCGCCCGCGCTACGGACTTTCTGGAGCACGCGCGCTTCACCGAGGCCCGCTTGGTGCTCCAGACGCTGATCAACGCCTATCCGGACAGCGAATATCTGGCCAAGGCCAAGCTGGCCATTGCCGACTCCTGGTACCGCCAGGGGGCTACCAGCGACATGCTGCAAGCCGAGGCGGAATACCGCGACTTCATCACGTTTTTCCCGACACTGCCGGAGGCCGGGGAGGCGCAGATGCGCGTGGCGATGATCCACTACCGCGCCATGGAGAAACCCGACCGCGACCCCAACCACGCCCGGCGTGCCGAGCAGGAATTTCAAAAATTGTTGCTGACCTATCCGAACGGTCCGTTTGTGCCGCTCGCCGAGCAGCGCCTGCGAGAGGTGCAGGAAGTTCTGGCAGAGGGCGACTTCCAGGTGGGGCGGTTCTACTATCTGGAAGGCGCCGACTATTCTGCGCAGCCGCGCCTCAAAGAATTAGTGGAGCGCTACCCCAATTACAGCCGTGCGGACACGGCGTTGTACTTCCTGGCGAAGTCTCTGGAGCGGTTCGGCCCCCAGGGTTCCTCCGCGGACGTGATTGCATACTATTCCCGCATTGTGCACGACTACCCCTTAAGCGAGCACGTGGAAGACGCCAGGGATCGCCTTGCGGCCTTGAACGCGCCCGTTCCGGACCCGGACCCGGTGGCGGTGGCCCGCATGACCTACGAACAGGTGCAGGCGGGAGAGGTGGGCTTCTGGGGAAGACTGCTGGGCGGGCTTCGCCGCCACCCCAATGTCGCGGCAGCACAGGGAAGGATCGGAACCCCCACCATGACCGCGCAGGGACCGGCACAGGGGGGCGTTCTGCCCGCATCGGCGCAGAATGGCGCTTCGTCTCCGACCCCTCCCGCTGGTTCTAGCTCCGCAACACCCACGATCTTGATGGAGCCGGTGCCCGCTCCGAATCCTCCCGGCAACTCGACCGCTCCGTAGCCCTTAGGGGTTCCCATCTAGAATCTTTCCGCAGTGATCCGCGTGACCGTTCTGTGAGATTCCGGACACTCCCCGTCGCTTGACTTGCTGGGCGAAGGGGTGGTAAACAAAGCCGGAAGCTCACGCAAGGGGAAGTGCACCTTGGCGAAAATATTACTGGCGGATGACAGTACCCACGCGCAGCGGATGGGCGCGAAGATCCTCACGGCGGAAGGCCATGAGGTGGCTACGGTTAGCAACGGGCAAGCGGCCATTCATGCCCTCGAGGAAGCGCCCCCGGATCTGGTGATAGCCGATATCTTCATGCCGGGCCGGAATGGCTACGAAGTCTGCCACTTCGTGAAGTCCGATGAGCGGCTGAAAAGTATCCCGGTGCTGCTCATCATCGGCGCCATGGAGCCGTACGATCCCGAGGAAGGGAAAAAGGCGGGTGCCGACGGCCTGGTGACCAAGCCGCTGGAATCGTCCAATCTGGTGGCCACCGTCAAGGACCTGCTCTCGGCTGTGGCGCGCTTCGCTCCGGCGCGCCCCAAGCCATCCCGCAAGAAGAATGGGGCCGCCGAGGTGGAGGAGATTTCTAAGCCCGTGGAAGAGCCACAATGGGTAGACGTCCCGGAAGAGGAGATCACCTCTACCGTGCCGTTCCCGGAAAAGCTGGTGATTTCGCAGGAGATGAGCCAGCAACCCGTCGGAATGCTGGCGGATTTGCTGGGCCCGTCTGAAGCCAGCGCGCCGTTGCCCGTGGAAATCGAGGCAGCGGTTCCCTCCCTGGAACCGATGCCGCTTCCCGAAAGGGACGTTGCCGCAGCTGCTTCGCCGGAAGACGCCGAATCCGGCCATCTGCTTGCCGCTTCCGGTCTCGCACCGCAACTCGATATCGCAGACACCACTGTTTGGACCGCCGAGCCCGCCCCGATTACTCCGGAGGAGGAGAAGCTGTTCGAGCAGCCCGCTGCAAACTGGGGCGACCTGACGCAGATGGTAGAACAAGCCGAGGCGGCCTCGCCCGCTACCGCACCGCCCGTGGAGGTGCCGGGGATCATGGCGCATGATCCGGCGCTGCAATGGGAGGAGAACGATACCGCGCCCGTTCAACCGGATGCCCTGCTGGAGATGGCGGAGCAGACCACGGCGGAAACATCCACCGAGCCCGCGGTCGAGCACTACGAAGGCCTGTCGGAAGCGACCGTGGCGCATCCCGAGCCGATGCCGCCCGCCCAACCGCAGCCCGTCCCGGTAGAAGAGTCCGGTCCGCTCGAGGAAATCGAAGCTGCACCCGAAGAGCGCACCGTTCCGCCCCTAGAGCAGCGCGTCCGTCAGGCCGTGGAAGACTTGATGCCCGAGATCCTCGAGCGCGTCAAGCAATCCCTTCAGGACTAAGCTTTCCTTTGCACTTCAGTTGGATATTTCTGTCCTGCGGCGAAGCGATCACTTCTGGAACAGGGAGTCCCACTTCTTGCGGGCGTCGCCGGTCTGCGCGCCGGACTTCTTCACCAGCGTGATGTGGGTGCTGGCCTCGAAATAATCGCAGTAGTTGCGCTTGTCTTTGCTGGCCACCCACTCGGCCTGCGTCTCGCTGCACTGGTTGTGCACGGAGGGGTCGAAGAAGCGGCAGTTCTTGCAGCAGTGCAGGTCGGCGTCGCATTGCGGGCAGGTGTCGTTCTTGAGCACCTTGGTGCCGGAGAGCAGCTGGATGGGATGCCCGCAACTAAAGCAGGTGAACGTCACGTCCGCCATGCGGAAATTCTAGCATGCTATAGTGCCCTGCATGCTGGAGCTTTCGACACCGATCCGCTTCATCAAGGGAGTGGGCGACCAGCGCGCCCAGGTGCTGGCCGGCAAGGGTCTTGCCACCGCCGAGGACCTGCTCTATTACCTGCCGTTCCGCTACGAGGACCGCACGCGCCTCCGCGGCCCCGCGGAAGTGCGCGCCGGAGAGATGGCCACCGTGATTGCCCTGGTGCGCTCGGCGGGAATGCTGCCACTGCGCAGCCGCGTGAAAATTTTCTGCGCCGATGTCGGGGACCGCGGCGGCTATCTGCGTTGCAAGTGGTTCAACGCCGCCTATCTGGCCAAGATCATCCAGCCGGGCCAGTTGCTGGCCGTGCACGGCAAGGTGGAGCAGGACCTGTATGAAGGCGGCTTGCAGATGGTGCAGCCGCAGT
>JBGPJR010000170.1:0-4999 GCA_041485545.1 Terriglobia bacterium | reverse complement strand
GATTGTCCCCGTGGTAACCTGCGCGCGGCCCGTGATGGCCACGCAAACCAGTAACACCCACACAAATCCTACTAGCTTCTGCCTCATAGACATTGACCTCCTCGGTAGAGTCCCCGCATAAACCACAAACGTGGGTCTTAAGTACCACCCCAGGGGCCACATGTCAAGCGAAATTGGCGCAGGGTAGTGGGTTCAGTGTGGTTGAAGAGACCAGCCCCCCCAGATGTCATCCCGAGTCGGGTGAGGGACTTACACTTGTCATTCCGGTGCTTCCGCACGTGCAGATCCCTGTTCGGATAGAAAGAGATATCCGAACCGGGCCGGATTGCAAGCGGTCTGGGTTGAGTCGCCGCAAGGAACCTGACAGAATGCGGAGCGAACCAAACGGCTCCCGAATGGTTCCAGGAGGCAACCAACGTGACCGCACAGATCTGGAGCGATCTGTTTCACCCGGGACTGCCGGTCCTCGAGAAGATTCTCCGGCCCATCCTGGTTTATTTCTTTCTTGTCGTGGCGCTGCGGCTGGCCGGCAAGCGGGAGCTGGCGCAGCTCAATCCGTTTGACCTGGTCGTGCTGCTGACGCTTTCCAACACCGTCCAGAACGCCATCATTGGAGAAGACACCTCGGTCTCCGGCGGGATCATCGGGGCCAGCACGCTGCTGGCCGTGAACTTTATGGTGGTACGGTTCCTGTACGGGCACGAGCGGCTCGACCGGCTGGTGGAAGGCGCGCCGAACGTGCTCATGGATCGGGGGCGCGTGATTCGCAAGCGCCTGAAAAAAGAACTCATTACCGAGACCGAACTGGAGGCCGCGGCGCACCGCCAGGGCTTTGCGTCGCTGAAGGAAGTCGAGCGAGCCGTGCTCGAATCCGGCGGCGGCATCTCGTTTCTGGCGAAGGAGCCGACGCCGGAGGTGATCCGCCACAAGGAAGTGGTGGAACGGTTGGAAGAAATCACGCGCCGGCTGGAGCGCTTGCAAAGCGGGACGCAGCCGACCTGAGTCCTTTGTGCTATCGTGCTGCAAACTTGCGCTGTTGCAGCCAGCGGAGCAGTGTAGGTTCGTACTCTGGCACAAAATGCTGCAGCGTCGCGTACTCTTCCTCCGCGCCCGTGCGCGCCTCCAGCAGCATGTGGTTGGCCGTTGGAAAGATGCGGAGGGTGTAATCTTGGGCGCCGCCTTTGCCCAGGGCGGCTCTCCACCGATCGGCGTTCTTCGGCTCCAGAACGTTGCGGTCCAGCGCGCCGAACAGGGCCAGCACCGGAACGCGCAGTTTGCCAAGGGCGGTGGCGGGATCGTAGTCCAGAGGCAGGTTGCGCCAATGCGCCAGGAGCCAGCTATCGGCCGTGCGCGGCACAGGCGCGTAGGGAAGCCACGGGGCGTCCGCAGCCTTTTCGACTGCGGCAAGCAGCGTTTCCACAGGCTTAACGCCGCGTGTCACTTCATACCGAAGGTTCATCAAATCCACGGCCTCCCGAATCTCCGCTGCGGGAAAGCCGCGCGCGCGGAGGTCGTTCTCCAGCCGGTCCAGCTCAACCTCCGCCGGGCTCACGCCCGGCCCGGAAACGCTGATGACGAACGCGATGTCGCGCGACTGCGCAGCCGCCAACGGAGCCACCCAGCCTCCCTGACTGGCCCCAAAGACACCGATCCGCTTGGAATCGATCTCCCTGCGGCCTTTCAGCAGCCGGACGGCTGCAATAGTATCTTGAGCGAAATCCTGCAGGCTGGCTGTGCGCCAGTCCCCGGTGGAGCCGCCCACGCCCCTCTGGTCGTACCCCAGTAGAGCCACCCCGTGCGCCAGCAGGAATTGCGCAATCGGCAGCACGCTGTTGCGCTCAGCGGCGCCCGTGCCGCCGATCAGCACCAGGGCGGGATGAGCGCCCCTGCCGGCCGGAGTCAGCAGCACGCCCGTCAGACGTTCGCCTCCGCTGCGGAAACTCACTTCTTCCCGCTGGTAGGAATCCAGTTTCCGCGCGCTTCTCCGCCTGCCACTGGATTGCTTCCGCAGCAGGCCTTTAACTTTGCCCTTGGCGTCCTCGATGAAGGTCACGGCCAGCTCGACCGGCTCGCGAACCAGCAGACCTGGACCGGCGGTAAAGGTGCTTTCCCCGGGACTCTGAGCGGAAGCAAAAAGCGCCCGGAACTGCCCCGTTTCATCCAAATACGACAACGGTGCTTCGCTCCCCGGCCACGGCTGGATATAGATCATCTGTTTGCCGGAGAGCTGGTACACGCCCGCAAATCTTTCAACCGGGTTTCCAGGATTGGCTGCATCTTGCGCCGGCGCGGCCGGCGGAGCAAAGCACCCCATCGCCAGCGCCGCCACCAGGACTGGTTTGAAGCGTCCCATATGCCTCTTCCCCAATCTTATACCCCTCCACCGGTTCCTTTGCCGTTGACGCCTCCATGCGCTCACGACTAGGCTAACAGTGCCGCTCCGGTCAGAGACCATCATGCGCATCGCCTTTTTTGAGATTCAGGATTGGGAGATTCCGTTGCTGCGGGAGAAGCTCTCGGACCACCAGCTCAGCTTTCACCCGGAAAAGGTCCACGAAGCCGACTTAGGCTCGTCGCAGGATGTGGAAGTCCTCTCCGTATTTATTTATTCGCAGGTGACTGCGCGGGTGCTGGAAAGCCTGCCGCGTCTGCGCTTGGTTGCCACCCGCTCGACCGGTTTCGACCACATCGACACCGCCACTTGCCGCGGCCGCGCCGTAGAGGTCGCCACAGTGCCGAGCTACGGAGAAAACACCGTGGCCGAGCACACCTTCGCGCTGATCCTGGCGCTCTCGCGCCACATCCACAAGTCCTACGTGCGGGTGCTGCAGGGCAATTTTTCGCGCGCCGGGCTGACCGGCTTCGACCTCAAAGGAAAGACGCTGGGGGTCCTGGGCGCGGGCCGCATCGGGCTGCACGTCATCAAGATTGGGCGCGGGTTTGGCATGGAGGTGCTGGCGGCCGACGTCCACCAAGACACCTTCCTGGCCGAGTTGCTGAATTTCCACTACGTGCCTGTGGACGACCTGCTGGCCGGCTCCGACATCATCACACTGCACATGCCCTACCTGCCCGCCACGCACCATTTTCTCAACGCCGAGCGCATCGCCCGGATTCGCAAGGGCGCGCTGCTGATCAACACGGCGCGCGGCGGCCTGGTGGATACCGAGGCGCTGTTCCAGGCGCTGGACGACGGCACGCTGGCCGGAGCGGGGCTGGACGTGCTCGAAGGCGAACAGTACATCTCCGAGGAAAAGGACCTACTGCGCTCCGAGCAGCCCCCCGAGGTGCTGCGCCAGGTCCTGCGCGACCACATGCTGCTGCGGCGCGAAAACGTGGTCTTTACGCCGCACAATGCCTTCAACAGCCACGAGGCGCTGCGGCGCATTCTGGATACCACGGTGGAGAACATTCGCGGCTTCGCGAACGGCGCCCCGGTCAATCTGATCTGACCGCCGCCCGCCGCCGGGGGGCGGATGTAGTACATTAGAAGGACCGTTTGGAAGCGGCATCGCCGGGAGGATTGAGCTTGGCCGTCAAAAAAATCTTGCTGGGTCAGGTCTGGCGCAAGGATGACACGGGGGACACCTACCTGGTCACCAAACTTTACGACGAGGTCTTCTCGACCGTTGCGGTGCTGCGCAAGATCAAAGGCGAGCAGGTGCTGCGCGTCAAGGTGGAGAAAGAGGGCGACCTCTCCTTCCTTCGCGGCTTCACCTATACGCAGGACCAGCAGAGCTTCTGAGCTTCCGGTGAGCCTTCCGGAGCCGCCCTCGCCCGCCGGAACCCGATGACCGCTTATCTTCTCAGCCTCCTGAGCGCCTTCATCATTTCCGTCATTTCCGCTCTAGGCTATCCCGGCATCGTGTTGCTGATGGCCATTGAGAGCGCCTGCATTCCGCTTCCCTCCGAGATCATTCTTCCGTTCGCCGGGTACCTGGCCTACACGGGCCGCTTCGGCTTGCTGGGGGTCGCAACGGCCGGCGCCGTGGGATGTAATGTGGGCTCGATGGTGGCCTATTTTGCGGGCGCGTGGGGCGGGCGGCCGATTCTGGAGCGTTATGGCAAGTACGTTCTGATCTCGCCGCGCGAGATGGCTCTGGCCGACCGCTGGTTTGCCCGCTACGGCCAGTGGACCGTATTTTTCGCGCGCCTGTTGCCGGTGATCCGCACCTTCATCGCTCTGCCCGCCGGCGTGGCCCGCATGGACTTTTGGAAGTTCAACGTGTATACGTTCCTCGGCTCGTGGCCGTGGTGCTACGCGCTGGCCTATGCCGGCTACAAGCTGGGGGCCAACTGGCCCTCCTTGCGGGAGTATTTCCACCAGTTCGACTACGTGATCGGCGGCCTGCTGCTCGTTGGCGTTATCGCCTACGTCTGGCTGCACCTGCGTGGCCGCGGCAAAGCAAACTCCACTCAAGACTAACGAGCAATCGTCTAGCCGTTACCGACCGTAATCCCTGCTTGCCGGTGGGTCAGTTTCCGGTTAGCCGACTAGACCGACAGGTGCTAGCATGAACCCATAAGCGAACGCCAGCGTTGTTCAATCAGCGGCGTGCTAATCTCGGGGGCCTGCTGGCGACCCAATGCGGAACCATTTACATTTAACAGTATCCGTAATGAAGGGTTTGTGGAATGACTTAAGGAGGACGTAGTGCCCGACCAAAAAGAACATTTTCCCATGACGATGCAGGGAAGACCTGCAACGTCGGGAACTGCGCCGGAGAGTTACACCCTACGTGTTCCATTTTGGATCTCAGCGCTTGGGGTTTTCCCCGAATTGGACAGGATGCCTCTCAACGACCGGTTGGATTTCCCCATGCCGGGCAGACCCGCGACGATCGAGCGATACGACGGTTACTATGTCTTAAGGGTGGAGGCATGCGGGACAGAAGCAGATGCGAAACATTTCCTGGAGCAGGTGAGCGTCGGCTTTTACAGCCTCGCTGCCAGCAAAGAGATGGCAATTAGCTTCTCGGCCAACCCTGAACCCATCGAG
>JBGPJR010000169.1:0-5031 GCA_041485545.1 Terriglobia bacterium | reverse complement strand
TACATTGACAACACGGGCGTCCAGGTAGCGGACGTCGTGGTCGGTTTTACAGAGCTTGAGAAGAAATCGCTGCGCGAAGTGGAACAGCTCATCGCTGACCCGGCAGTGCGCTTCGACTATTACTGCTGGGATCTGTACGCCAGGGTGTCGCGCTACTTTGAGGAAGATGCGGCCCGGCTGGCGCTACGCCAGCACGCGCTGCAAGCCATCGAACACATGGCAGGCGATGAGGCCCGTATAGCGGCGATGATCACACCGAAGATCGTCGAGTGCCACCTCGCGACCATGAATCGTTTGAACGTGGAATACGATGTTCTCCCTCAAGAGAGTGAGATTTTACGCAGGGGGTTCTGGGATAAGGCCCGCGAGCTGCTGGAACACAAAGGCGCAATTCATCTGGAGACACAGGGAAAGAACAGACGTTGTTGGGTAATGTATCAAACCGGATCCGGCACCTCTAGCGAGGAGGCCGGGGAAGACGATGCCAAGGTCATCGTACGATCCAATGGGACGGTCACTTACGTCGGCAAAGACATCGCCTATCAGCTTTGGAAATTTGGTTTGCTCGGACTCGATTTCTACTACCAGCAGTTCCACACCTATCCGGACGGGCATGTGGCTTGGATCAGCACCATGAAGACGGATGCCAGCGACGAGCATCCCGACTTTGGCCACGGCGAGAAAGTCTACAACGTGATTGATGCGCGGCAGTCCTACCTGCAAGACATCGTTGCGCAAGGGCTGCGCGCCTTGGGTTACACCGAGCAGGCGGAGCGTTCGATCCACTTCTCCTATGAGATGGTGGCGCTGTCGCCGCGCACCTGCGAGCAGATGGGCATCGAACTCTCCCCAGAAGATCGCAAGCGGCCCTACATTGAAGTGTCCGGACGAAAGGGCCTGGGGGTGAAGGCGGACGATCTGATCGACCGGCTGCACAAAGAAGCAATGGCGCGGGTTATCGTGCGGCCCGAGATTTCATCCGCAGATCGTGTGCACATCGCGCTACAGATTGCCATCGGCGCGCTGCGTTACTTCTTGCTGAAGTACACCTGCAACGCCGTGATCGCGTTCGATTTCGAAGAAGCGCTCAGTTTTGAAGGCGAGACCGGACCCTACGTGCAGTACGCCGTGGTGCGGGCGCGCAACATCTTCCGCAAGCTGGAAGAAGAGGGCGGGCGTTACAATGCTAGTGCCGTCACCCAGGACCTCTTCGCACTTCACCTGACCCCGCCGGAGGGCGATGCCTTCTGGCAACTGCTCTATCTGGCCAGCCAGTGGGAGGCCGCCGCCGAGCAGGCCATCGCCACCACGGAGCCCGCGGCCATCGCCAAATACGCGTTCCAGCTAGCCCAGGCTTTCAACAACTTCTATCACCGCTACCACATCCTGACCGAGCCCGACGCCGGGCGCAAAGCGTTCCTGCTGTGGCTGGTCCGGCTTGTCGAAGGATGCCTCACCACCACACTCGACTTGCTGGGCATTGAAATCCCCGACGCGATGTGACCGCGTTGGAAGCGACGCAACGGCTACGGCTTGGCGGCGGGCTGGGGAGAAGGAGCGCGGTCGTATTCCAGGACCACGGTGCTCTTGGGATCCAGTCGGACCCTTCCCTCAGGTTCCAACCGATACGGAAGGCCTTCCGGGTCTACCGGCGGACCGGAGAGCAAGCCGCGGGTGACCAGATCCCGAATCGACGCGGGCCAGCTTCCGGTTTGATCGTGGAACTGGCCCGCCAAACGCTCCAGTTCTTCGATGTCCTGGTTGGCTTGTATCCCTTGCAGGTGGACCAGCGCATTGGCCCGGATGGTAGGGTCCTGGGCCGAGCGGTAGATTTCCGCCCACAAGAACCGAGACGTTTCACGGCTCCCACCCTTTTCCAATATCGAGGCGGCCATCACCTTCATGAACTCCAATGCCTTAGGGTTCTTGGCGCCCTCCTGATACGCGGCAACGGCTTGGGGATAATCCTGCAGCTCCCAGTAATAGAGAAACCCCAAGTAGTGCCACAAGCGCCATTCATCGGGATTGTTCTGGATGCCATATTGGAGGAGAGCAACGGCCTCGCCGGGTTGCCCCGCCCCGCGCGGGGCGGGTTGCGAAAGAAAGAACGAACCGAAGGGATATGCCACCATTAGATGCGGATCCAGCGTAACGGTGAGGTTCAGCAGCGGGGCGAGCAAGCTAAAGTCCGTCTTGCGGTCGCGCAGACGCGAGCCGTAATACTGCACCACACGGGTCCAGTAGACGTCAGCCAACAAGCCCTCGTGGCCCAAGCTGAGAGCCTTCAGAACCTTCCCGGAACCAATCCAGAGAGTTTCCGGCGTGTTCTGGTAGGCAGCCATCTGAACGTCAATGGCCACTTGCAGGCTGGCCGATGCGCTCCAGGAAGCGACGAGCGCCAGAACCATCCCAAAAACGAGCGCGGGTTTGCGCCGGCCGCTCATTTCAAGTCCCTTCTGGAAAAGATGAGTGCCGAAGCGATTACCAAACCCGCCCCGTAGCACGCCGTGTAGGCCGTGTTGAGCAGGATCAGGCTGCCCGCCACGGGGAAGCCGTGGGAGACGGCGGCAAAAATATCGAAGTTGCTGAAATTCGGCAACAAGTAGTAGAGGACCGTCGTGAGCGCCTTCAGCAGTGGATTCTCCGCCAGTTCGCCGAAGCCGCGGATGTCGGAAGCGAAATTGCCGATGACGTAGATGAGAAACGTAAAGATGGCGGAAAGCACGGGCGTTGAGAAGCAGGAAAAGAACAGGCACACGGCCGTGACCAGGCACATTTCGAGCAAGGCGAAGTAGATGCCCGCCCAGATGTAGCGGTCCTCCGGCTGGAAGGCGCGCGTCAAATAGTAGAGCGTGGCCCACAGCCCAGCGCTCATCAGCAGCGTGTTGACCAGCAGCGTCAGGTTCAGGCCCAAGAATTTCCCGAGAATGAACTGCCATCGCCGGATGGGCTTGCTCAGCAGCGGGTAGAGACTCCGCTTGTCGATCTCCTTATAGACCAGCCCGATTCCCAGGAAAATGGCAATCACCAGGCCGAAAACCGCGATGGAGCTGAGGCCGATATTGATGATGACGGTTTTTTGAATCCCGATGGAGATTTGGCCAAACAGCAACGCCGAGGCGATGAGGATCACGGCGAAGGCCACCAGGTTGTAGAGGACACGGTCGCGCACGGCCTCTCGGAAGGTGTTGCGGGCAATGGCCAGTGTTTGCGTGGCAATCACGATGGGACCTCGCGTGCCGCAACGGGCGTGTGGCCCGGCTCCGCCGCCTGAAGTAGTTCGACAAAGTAGTCCTCCAGGCTGAAGCGCAGAGGATTCAGTGACAGCAGCCGCACGCCGTCTCTGGTCGACAGAGCCAGCAACTCCCGCACCTTTTCTTCGGATACCTCCAATCGGTAGTGCCCCCCGGACGTGGTGAGGGGTTTGGAGCAAAGAGCCTGCAAGAGCGGAAGCAGCTCCGTCGGAGCCGCACATTCCAGTACCGCCTCGTAGCCGGACTGGCGCTGCAACAGGTTGGCGATTTGCCCCACGCCGACCAGCTTGCCGCGGTTCAAGATGGCGACGCGGTCGCACAACGCCTCGGCGTCGGAAAGGATATGCGTGCTGAAAAAGACCGTTTTGCCTTCGGCCTTCAGGCGAAGGATCAAACTGCGCACATCGCGCCGGCCTACGGGGTCCAGGCCTGACATAGGTTCGTCGAGCAAGACGATTTCGGGGTTGTGCAGCACCGCTTGGGCGATTCCGATCCGCTGCATCATGCCCTTGGAAAACTTCCGCAGCGCTACATCACGAGATTCGCTGAGGCCAGCCTGTTCCAACACGGTCTTGACCCGGTGGCGGCGCTCCCCGGCCGTCATCGGGAAGAAGCGTCCGAAATAATCGAGCAACTCGGCGGCCGTCAAATAGTCGTAAAAATAGGGGTTCTCGGGAAGATAGCCAAGTTTCCCGAAGGCTTCCGGACTGCCGATGGGCTGCTCCAGGATGCTGGCCGTGCCCTCGGTGGGAAAGATAAGTCCGGTGAGCAGCTTGATGGTCGTGGTCTTCCCCGCCCCGTTCGGACCCAGAAAGCCGAAAACTTCGCCGCGCTCCACGCGCAGCGATAAACGATCCAGCGCCCGCCGCGGACTCTTGCGCCAGAAGCCTACCGAATAATCTTTGCTCAGCCCGGAGATCTCAATCGCAGACATGTATATCGTGCACTATTATATCTCCGAGGCTTGCCCGTCAAGCGGACTTGGGTTGTGTAGCGGAGTTCTGTAAAGGATTCGCGCGCGGGCGGTTTCTGGAGAGAGGCCGCTATACTGAAGGTCCGGGCAGGAAGTGATTCTTGATGCGCATTTTGATCCTAGGCGCCAACGGGATGCTGGGGCGCGAACTGGCGCCTGTGCTCCCCCCGCTCCATGACGTGCGGGCCTTGGGCCACGCTGAGTGTGATATAGCGGATGAGCCTTCGGTTCGTCATGTGGTCGCGGAGTGGAAGCCGGAACTGGTGATCAATTGTGCCGCCCTTTCCGACGTGGACGGCTGCGAGCGGGACCCGGAGCGCGCTCTGGCCGTAAACGCGCATGGCGCGGGCTATCTGGCGCGGGCGGCGGAGCGCATCGGCGCGAGGGTCTTCCACATCAGCACAGACTACGTGTTTGACGGCGAGACGCAGACGCCTTATACCGAGCAGGACTCCCCAAACCCTTTGAGTCAGTACGGCCGCAGCAAACTGGAGGGCGAGCGGCTGGTGCTCGGCGACGGAGTCCAGCACTCCCCACACCTGGTGATCCGGACTTCGTGGCTCTACGGGCGCTACCGCACCAACTTCGTGGACAAGGCCGTGGAGAACGCCCGGGCCGGCAAGCGGATCCTGGCCGTGACCGAACAGGTTTCCTGCCCCACCTGGACGCTGCACCTCGCGGAGAAGATCGCTGCCCTAGTGGAGACCCCTGCCAGCGGCATTCTGCACCTGGCGGGCAGCGGTGCCTGCTCACGCTATGAGATGGCCTGCGAGATCGTCCGCACGCTGGGGCTTCCCGCAGAGG
>JBGPJR010000168.1:0-5064 GCA_041485545.1 Terriglobia bacterium | reverse complement strand
GCGCGCATCATGGTTTCTCTAACCCACGCCGACAGCTACGCGCTGGCTCAGGTCATCATCGAAGGCGATGACATGCGGAGGGCGTGAGGAACCTCGCGTGCTGCGTGCGATCAGCCCCGTTTCAGGTACTGCTACCGCCTCGACCTCAACCCAACGGTTGGCGGGCAGCCGCTCCCCGGCGATGACGACCTTCAGATAGTTATCACTCAGGGCAGCCGTGCCCTCGGCTGAAGATTCCTCCAAAGTCAGAACATTTATCACGCGGCCAAGCTGGCGTTCGCGGAACCGGCGGTTCTTTTCGGCGACCAGCTCGCGCAGAATGCGGCTGCGCTCGCGGACCACTGCGCCGTTGACCTGGTTTCTCATGCGGTCGGCGGGCGTGCCCGGGCGGCGCGAGAAGGAGAACACGTGCAGATAGGTGAACGGCAGCTCCGCGACGAGCGCGCGCGTCTGCTCAAAGTCGGCGTCCGTTTCGCCGGGAAAGCCGACAATCATGTCGGCTCCGAATGCGGCGTTCGGCAATCGTTCGTAAGCGGCCACAATGCGGGCGCGGTATTGCGCGGCAGTGTACTTGCGATGCATGCGCCGCAACACGCGGTCCGAGCCGCTCTGGAGCGGCGCGTGCACGTGCGGAGCGATGCGCGGCGTCGAGGCCATTAAGTCCAGCAGCGCATCGGTGAAGTCGGGCGGCTCGACGGAACTGAGGCGCAAGCGCTCCACCGGCGTCTCCTCTAAAACGGTTTCGATCAGCCGGACGAAGCGAGGCTTGCCCGCCAGATCGCGGCCGTACTGGCCGAGGTTCACGCCCGAGAGCACCACTTCGCGGTAGCCCGCCTCGGCGAGCGTGCCAATCTGGCGGACCACCTCCGCCACCGGCAGGCTGCGGCTGAAGCCCCGCACGGACGGGATGATGCAGAACGAGCAGCGGTTGTTGCAACCGTCCTGGATTTTCAGGTTGGGCCGCGTGCGATCTTCCACCGCGCCGCCGAAAAACGGAGCAGCGGCCAGTTCCCTCTGCGCCGAGATGTCGCCCACTAGAATCGCTGCAGTGGAGGGCGCAATGGAGCCAAGCCTGCGCCCGTCCGAAACCACGGCGGCCGCGTCGGGAGACAGCAGCCGTTCCAGAGGCACCCAGGCGCCAGCGGGCGGGGCCGGAGCGGGAGAGGATGCCGCGCAGGACTGCGCCAGCAGCGCGGGGATTTCCGTCTTGTGCGAGTTGCCCACCACCCACTCGACGCCGGGCAGCTTCGCAAGCTCTTGGGGACGGCGCTGCGCGTAGCATCCCGTGATGAGGATGCGCGCGGCGGGATTGTCGCGGTGAATGCGGCGGACGCTTTGGCGCAGATCGGCATCGGCCGCGGCCGTCACGGTGCAACTGTTGAGCACCACTACGTCGGCGTCCGTTGCGGCATCGGCGGACACCAGCCCGCGGCGCTTGAGTTCCGCCTCGATGGCAGCGGCGTCGGCCTGATTGGCGCGGCACCCGAAGTGCGAGGAGTAAAAGCTCGCCATGGTGGAATCTGAAAAGCAACTACCCGCAGCGGGCTAGTTCCCGGCTGCGGGTAGGAATTTGCGCAGGTTGCGCGCGACCGGCTTCCCTAGTCGCCCTCGCTGCGCCGGACTCGTTTCCGGGCTCGTTTGCGGGCCAGCGCAGCTTTGACGCGCTTCTTTTCGCCGGGCTTGAGATAAAAGGAGTGTCTCTTGACTTCCTTGATGATGTCTTCCGTCTGGACCCTGCGCTTAAAGCGGCGCAGAGCATTTTCCAGCGACTCCCCTTCCTGGAGCCTTACTTCGGCCACAGACCACACCCCCTCGCTGTTTGGATTTTGTGTCCCTCAACGCTATAATTGGGTTCGGCTCCGGGAAAGTCAAGCTCCTTTTCCGGTCCCGCAAGGCGCGCTCGTGCCCTTGCGGAGCGGATCGTGGTCCGGTATTTCCCTGCGTAATGGAAAAAGTCCTTACCATTTTGCTGGCGGGCGGCGCCGGAGAGCGGCTGTATCCTCTGACGCGCGACCGGGCTAAGCCAGCGGTGCCCTTCGGCGGCGTTTACCGCATTATTGACGTCACCCTGAGCAACTGCGTCAATTCCGGCCTGCGGCAAATCTTGATTCTGACGCAATACAAAGCCCTCTCCCTGAACCGGCATCTCCGCCTGGGATGGAACATCTTCTCGCGCGAACTGGGAGAGTTCATCGAGGTGATTCCTCCCATGCAGCGCGTCAGCGAGACGTGGTATCTGGGCACGGCGGACGCGGTCTACCAGAATATCTACAGCATTCTGGTGGAGGACCCAGACTACGTGTTGATCCTGGCGGCCGACCATATCTATAAGATGAACTACAACCGGATGCTCGAGCAGCACCGCCGCCTGGGCGCCGATGTAACTGTAGGCACCATCCCACAGCTACTGGAGGAGGCGCACCGCTTCGGCGTGGTGCGCTTCGACTCCGCGGGGCGGATCACGGCCTTTCTGGAAAAGCCGAAAGCAGAAGACCTGGGGAACCTGGGGGGCGAACGCTTTGTCCAAATGTCCATGGGAATCTATCTGTTTACGGCGTCCAAGCTGATCTCGCTGCTGCGCGCCGACGCCGAGGACCCTAACTCCCAGCATGACTTTGGGCGCAACATTCTGCCCTCCATCCTGAACGACCTGCGCGTCTATTCCTATCCTTTTGTGGATGAAAACCGCAAGGAAGCCCGCTACTGGCGGGACGTGGGGACGCTCGACGCCTACTACGACGCGAACATGGACCTGATCTCCGTCAGCCCCATCTTCAACCTCTATGACAAGGACTGGCCCATTCGCACGCTGCAACTGCAGCACCCGCCTGCCAAGTTTGTCTTTGCACAGGAGGGCTCCCGCATGGGGGTGGCGCTGGACTCCATTGTGTCGCACGGCTGCATCGTGAGCGGCGGCCGGGTGGTGCACAGCGTGCTGTCCACGGACGTGCGCGTCAACAGCTATTCGGAGGTGCAAGGATGCATTCTGCTGCCCGGCGTCAACGTGGGTCGCTACAGCCGCCTGCGCCGCTGCATCGTGGAGCGCGGCGTGCAGATTCCGGAGAACACCCAGATCGGGTACGACCTGGCCCGCGACCGCAAGCGAGGCTTCGTTGTCACTGAAGCAGGTCTGGTAGTGGTGGGCCGTCCCACTGAGGAAGGCGGCGAGGAAAGCGACACGCCGGCAGTGCTTCCGCAGCCGGAGGAAGAAAGGGTGGAGGAGCCGCATCCGTGAGGGGGCGAGGAGCCCGATGACGCAGCCGAGCCAAACGCGCATTGAGTGGATTCAGGGGAGGGAAGTGCTGGACTCCCGCGGCAATCCCACCGTAGAAGCGGAGGTGATGCTGGAAAGCGGCATCGTGGGCTGGGCTGCGGTCCCCAGCGGCGCCTCCACGGGAGAGCATGAAGCGGTGGAGTTGCGCGACGGCGATCCCAAACGCTACCTCGGCAAGGGTGTCCTGCACGCCGTCGAGAATATCGCGCGAGAGATCGCGCCCGCGCTCCAGGGCCGCGACGCCGCCGAGCAGGCGCAGCTCGACCGCCTGCTGATCGCGCTGGACGGCACCCCCAACAAATCGCGGCTGGGCGCTAACGCCATTTTGGCAGTCTCGCTCGCCATGGCGCGCGCGGTGGCCGACACGCTCGACCTGCCGCTGTACGGGTATCTCGGCGGCGTCCACGCTTCTCTGCTGCCCGTTCCTCTGATGAACATCCTGAACGGAGGCGCGCACGCCGACAACAACGTGGACTTCCAGGAATTCATGATCGTTCCGCTCGGCGCGGACCGCTTTTCTGAGGCCCTACGCATGGGAGTGGAGACCTTCCACCATCTGAAGAAAGTGCTGGCGAAGAAGGGCTACTCCACCGCAGTGGGCGACGAAGGAGGCTTTGCGCCGCATCTGCGCTCCAATACGGAGGCGATTGAAGAAATCTTAGAAGCCATTCAAGCCGCCGGCTACCGTCCCGGCCAGGACATCGCGCTGGCGCTGGACCCGGCCGCGAGCGAGTTCTACGAAAATGGCAGCTACGTTTTCAAGAAATCCGACCAGAGTGTCCACTCGGCCGCGGAGATGGTGGAGTTCTGGTCGAACTGGGTGCGGCAGTATCCCATCGTCTCGATTGAGGACGGGTTGGCGGAGGATGACTGGGAAGGCTGGCGGCTGCTGACGGAGAAGCTCGGCGCGCGCGTGCAGCTGGTCGGCGACGACATCTTTGTTACCAACACACGGCTGCTGGCGCGAGGGATCGAGCAAAAAGTTGCCAACTCCATTCTGATCAAGGTCAACCAGATTGGCACGCTGACCGAGACCCTGGAGGCCATCGCGCTGGCGCAGCGGCACGGCTACAGTTCCATTATTTCGCACCGCTCGGGCGAGACCGAGGATTCCTTCATCGCCGATCTGGCTGTGGCCACCGGCGTCGGGCAGATCAAGACCGGCTCGGCCAGCCGCAGCGACCGCATCGCCAAGTACAACCAGCTATTGCGGATCGAAGAAGAGCTCGGCGCGGACGCCAAGTTCCTGGGCCGCGAGACGGTTTTCGGCTCTTCCGCGGCTGCTGCTTCCTGAACGATGCGTCCCAAGCCTCTTCTTCTGATCATTCTCGATGGTTGGGGGTATAACCCCTCGGCGCACGGCAACGCCATCGCCCTGGCGCGCAAACCCATTTGGGATGAGCTGAGCCGCAAGTTCCCGAACACTCTGATCCACACTTCCGGCCCGTACGTCGGGTTGCCTGAAGGGCAGATGGGCAACAGCGAAGTCGGGCACCTGAACATCGGCAGCGGGCGCATCATCTCCATGGACATCACGCGGCTGGACCGCATGATCGCCTCCGGCGAATTTTTCCGTAATCCCGTCCTGCTGGCGGCGATGGAGCACGCACGCGGCCGGCAGTTGCATCTCATGGGTCTGCTCAGCGACGGCGGAGTGCACTCGCACCAAAACCATCTCTATGCGCTGCTGCGGATGGCGAAGCAAATGGGCGTCGAGAAGGTCTTCATTCATGCTTTCCTGGATGGCCGGGATACGCCTCCCACCAGCGGTGCGGGGTTCATCGAACAGT